>JAEWFB010000461.1 GCA_023389095.1 Actinomycetes bacterium | reverse complement strand
GCGGCCCGGGCCCCGGCGACGGCGGCCCCAAGCTCGTCATCGACTTCACCGGCACGGCGCCGCAGGCCAAGGGCCCGATCAACCACTGCGGCGACTACGTCGGCGGCAACTTCCTCAAGAAGTGGCTCGCCCCGATCCTGCGCAACCTTGCCGACACCCCCGAGCGGATGGCCGAGCTCGACGTCAACGAGGGCATCGTGCCGCTCATCGAGATGAAGTTCCCCGAGAAGGGGACGCTGCTCACGCCGATCTACCCGGCGCCGACCAACGCCCGCACGTTCGTCATCCTGCGCCTGCTCGGCGTGCTCGCTGGTGTCGTCGCCAAGGCCGTCGACGGCAAGATGCCCGCCGACCAGGAGACGATCCGCTACACCGGCGTCTACGGCAAGGACCGCGACGGCAACGACTACCTCATGCGCGAGGTGCTCGGCGGCGGCTCGGGCGGGCGTTACTACGCCGACGGCGAGGACACGATCCACGTCGTCCCGGACAGCCGCAACCTGCCCACCGAGTTCACCGAGAGCCGGTTCCCCTTCATCGTCGAGCGGCTCGGCCTCGCGGTCGACTCCGGCGGCGCGGGGCGGCACCGCGGCGGCCTCGGCTACGAGAAGCACATCCGGATGCTCAAGGACGCCCACTTCATGTCGATCGCCGACCGGTCGATCCTCGCCTGCTGGGGCGTCAAGGGCGGCAAGGCAGGTCGTCCGTTCGAGGTGACGGTCGACGTCGGCGGTCCCGACGAGCGCACCGTCGACGCCCTCGCCGACGCCGAGGTGGTCAGGGCCGGCCAGGTCATCCGCATCCGCACCACGGGCGGCGGCGGCTGGGGTGACCCCCTCGAGCGTCCCTACGACGAGGTCGAGCGCGACCTGCGCTGGGGCAAGGTCTCCCTCGAGGGCGCGCGCCGCGACTACGGCGTCGTCGCGAGCGGCACCAAGGACGAGCCGACCATCGACGCGGCTGCCTCCGACGCCCTGCGCACGCAGCTGCGGGCCGAGCGGGCGGACGAGCAGCCGTTCTTCGACCGCGGGCCGGGCTACGCGACGCTCGCGTCGGGCCAGCAGGCAGCAGACGTCGACTGGGTCTGAGCGATGCGCACTCTCGTGATCGGCGCGACCGGCAAGACCGGTCGCGCCGTCACGCGCGCCCTGGCCACTCGCGGTGTCGACGTGCGCGCCGCCGTGCGGTCAACCGCTGCACCGGACCGGACGCGCGCTGCCGGGGCGGGGTCCGCGTCGGTCGTCGACCTCGAGACCGGAGCGGGGCTCGCAGCAGCGGTCGACGGGATGGACGCCGTCTACCACCTCGCGCCGAACGTCCACCCCGACGAGGTCGCGATCGCCCGACGCGTGGCGACCTCGGCCCGCGCCGCCGGCGTCGCGCGGTTCGCCTTCCACTCGGTGCTCCACCCCGACGACGCGTCGATGCCGCACCACACGCGCAAGGCCGAGGCCGAGGCGGTCGTGCGCGAGCAGAACCCCGACGCGCTCGTGCTGCGTCCTGCGGCCTACCACCAGAACCTCGTCGACGCGGCGCGGGCCGGGCTCATCGCCGTCCCCTACTCGCTCGACGCACCGTTCACCAACGTCGACCTCGACGACGTGGCCGAGGTCGCGGCCGGCCTGCTCACCGGAACGGCTTGGGCGGCAGGCACGTTCGAGCTGGTCGGCCCGGAACGGCTCTCCGTCCGTGAGCTGGCCGCGGTCGCCACGCGGGTCCTCGGGCGCGAGGTCGTGGCCGAGCGGCTGGCCGTCGAGGCCTGGCGCTCGGGACCGGGGGCGACGCTGCCCGCGTCGGCGCGTGCCGACCTCGAGGCGATGTTCGCCACCTACGACCGCGAGGGCCTCGTCGGCGACCCGACGACCCTCGCCGGGCTGCTGCCGCGCCCACCCCGCACGTGGGCCGACGCCCTGACCGCGCGGTGAGGCGCCCGTCGGTCTGACGCGTCGGGCTGACGGCGTCAGTCGACGTCGCGCTCCTCGATCGTCTGGCGCACCGTGTTCGTCGGGAACGTCGAGCCGCCCGGGTTCTCCTCGCGCGTCACGATCTTCTTGCGGTGGGTCCCCTTGCTGCCGTGCCAGATGAGGGCACCCCCGGCGACCATGAGGATGACCCCCACGACGGGCAGGTTGATGACCGACGTGTTCGCGCGGATGGCGAACGTGAGGATCGCGCCGATGACGGCGAGCAGGACTCCGACGCCCACGATGTGCGGCCCCTTTCCACCGGACGCGACGGGCGGCCCGGTTCTTGGCCCTTTACCCGAAACTGTATCGCCGCTGACCCGGGCGTGACACGGCCCACCCTGCCGTGGACCGCCCGCCGCACGGCACAGATGTGCCAATCGCCGGGGTCGCCTCTGGCAGGAGGTGACAACGCCGCGCCCCGTCGGCCGCTCCTAGGCTCGCCGCATGAGCCAGCCGACGCGGACCACCGACGCCACGGCCGACGCGTCCCCCGCCACCGCGGGCCCCCTGCGCGTCGTCGTCGCGCTCGGCGGCAACGCCATGACCGGGCCCGACGGCAGTGCGACGCCGCACGCGCAGCGATCGGCGATCGCCGGTGCGATGGAGCACGTCGCCGACCTCGTGGCCCGCGGCGTCGAGGTCGTCATCACGCACGGCAACGGCCCGCAGGTCGGCAACCTCCTCGTCAAGAACGCGCTCGCCGCGCACGTCGTGCCGCCCGTGCCGCTCGACTGGTGCGGCGCGCAGACCCAGGGAACCATCGGCTTCACGGTGCTCGACACCCTCGAGGCCTCGCTGGCACGCCGTGGCGTCGAGCGCCCGGTCGCCGCGCTCGTCACCCGCACCCGCGTCGATGCCCACGACCCCGGCTTCACCCGGCCCACCAAGCCGGTCGGGCGGTACCTGCCTCGCGAGCAGGCCCAGACGCTCATCGACCACGGCGAGACGTGGGAGGACCGCGGCGAGCGCGGCTGGCGGCGGGTCGTCGCCTCCCCCGCGCCCCTCGAGGTGCTCGAGACGCCCGCCGTGCACACCCTGCTGGCCGCCGGCTACGTCGTCGTCGCAGCCGGTGGCGGCGGCATCCCCGTCGTGCGCGGTGGCGACGGACGCGTCCGAGGTGTCGAGGCCGTCATCGACAAGGACCTCACGGCCGCCCTGCTCGCCCGCGCCCTCGACGCCGACGTCCTCGTCATCGCCACCGACGTCGACCACGCCGTCGCCGGCTGGGGAACGCCCGAGGCGCACCCGATCGGACGCGTCACCCTGGAACAGCTGACCGCCTACGCCGACGCCGGCCACTTCGCGTCCGGCTCGATGGGCCCGAAGGTCGAGGCGGCCCTGCGGTTCGTGCGGGCCGGCGGCCGCCGGTCCGTCATCACCGACCTGTCCCACATCGCCGACGCCGTCGAGGGCGGCATCGGAACTGTTGTCGAGAACCACTGACAAGAAAGGTGATCCACCGTGCCTGAAGCCATCGAGGTCCGCAAGGTCCCGATCCACTCCGTCGCCGACGCGTCCGAGCTCGCGAAGCTCATCGACGACGGCGTCATGGAGGCGAGCCGCGTCATCGCCATCATCGGCAAGACCGAGGGCAACGGCGGTGTCAACGACTACACCCGCATCATCGCCGACCGCGCCTTCCGAGAGGTGCTCGTCGCCAAGGGCGCCCCGGCCGACCAGGTCAAGCAGGTGCCGATCGTGTGGTCCGGCGGCACCGACGGGGTCATCAGCCCCCACGCGACGATCTTCGCGACCGTCCCGGCCGAGCAGGCCGAGCCCTCCGACGACCTGCGCCTCACGGTCGGGTTCGCGATGAGCGAGGCGATCAAGCCCGAGGAGATCGGCTACGTCGCCATGGTCTCGAAGGTCGCCGACGCCGTGAAGGTCGCCATGGAGCGCGCCGGCATCACCGACCCCGCCGACGTCCACTACGTGCAGACCAAGACGCCCCTGCTGACGATCCACACGATCCGCGACGCCAAGGAGCGCGGCCACCGGGTCTGGACCGAGCACACCCACGAGTCGATGGACCTGTCCAACGGCACCACCGCGCTCGGCATCGCCGTCGCGCTCGGCGAGATCGAGATGCCGACCGATGCCGACGTCATGCACGACCGGTCGATGTTCTCCTCGGTGGCCTCGTGCAGCTCGGGCGTCGAGCTCGACCAGGCGCAGGTCGTCGTCGTCGGCAACGCCCGCGGCGTCGGTGGCCGGTACCGGATCGGCCACTCGGTCATGCAGGACGCCCTCGACGCCGACGGCATCTGGGCCGCGATCAAGGACGCCGGCCTCGACCTGCCCGAGCGCCCGCACACCTCCGACCTCGACGGCCGCCTCGTCAACGTCTTCCTCAAGTGCGAGGTGAGCCAGGACGGCCAGGTGCACGGGCGGCGCAACGCCATGCTCGACGACTCCGACGTGCACTGGCACCGCCAGATCAAGTCGGCCGTCGGCGGCGTCACGGCGTCGGTCACGGGCGACCCTGCGGTGTTCGTGTCGGTGTCCGCCGCCCACCAGGGCCCCGACGGCGGTGGCCCGGTCGCCGCCATCGTCGACCTCGGCGAGGGCGAGCCCACCGGCTACCGCTGGACCCGCTGACCCTGCCCTTCCCCAATCGAAAGAACACTCCGTCACACCAGGCTCAATCGAAAGGACACTGCGTCCCGTCCCAGCGCGACCTCGCACCCACGCGGTCGGGGACGGAGTGTTCTTTCGATTGCCTGGGGGGGGTGACGGAGTGTTCTTTCGATTGAAAGGAGAGGCCGGGGGGCTGTCAGTGGGCGAAGTGGCGGGTGCCGGTGAAGTACATCGTCACGCCGGCCTGCTGGGCCGCGGCGATGATCTCCTCGTCGCGGATCGACCCGCCGGGCGCGACCACCGCGCGCACGCCGGCGTCGAGCAGGATCTGCAGACCGTCGGCGAAGGGGAAGAAGGCGTCGGACGCGGCGACCGAGCCCCGCGCGCGGTCCTCGCCGGCCCGGCGCACCGCGAGGTAGCACGAGTCGACGCGGTTGACCTGGCCCATGCCGACACCGACGGCGGCGCCGTCCCTGGCGAGCAGGATCGCGTTGGACTTGACCGCGCGGATGGCGCGCCAGGCGAACTGGAGGTCAGCGAGCGTCCCGTCGTCGGCGGCGTCGCCCGCGACGAGGCGCCAGTCGGTGGCGTCGTCGCCACCGGTCACGGCCCCGTCGTCGCCCGTCACGACCGCGTCGACCTTGTCGACGGTCTGGACCAGCAGGCCGCCGCTGACCGGACGCGTCTCGATCGGGTCGGCGAAGGCGGCGACGTCGGCCGGCAGGCGCAGGATGCGCAGGTTCTTCTTCGCGGTGAGGATCTCGAGCGCCTCGGGCTCGTAGTCCGGCGCGATGATGACCTCGGTGAAGACCGGCTTGGCCGCCGTGGCCATCGCCGCCGTCACGGTGCGGTTGGCCGCGATGATGCCGCCGTAGGCGCTGACCGGGTCGGTGGCATGGGCCCGCTCGTAGGCCTCCTCGATGGTGCCGCCGATGGCGATGCCGCACGGGTTGGCGTGCTTGATGATCGCGACCGTCGGCTGGTCGCCGTGGTCGTGCGCGGCACGCACGGCGGCGTCCGTGTCGACGTAGTTGTTGTACGACATCTCCTTGCCGTGCAGCTGCTCGGCCGAGGCGACGCCGGGGCGCCAGTGCGTGTAGAGGGCCGCCTTCTGGTGCGGGTTCTCGCCGTAGCGCAGGGCCGCCGCGCGGTCGAACGTCGCGCCGGTCCACTCCGGGAAGCCGGTGCCGTCGGTCGTGTCGGCGTAGGCGTTGCCCATCCAGTTGGCGACGGCGTTGTCGTAGGACGCCGTGTGCACGAACGCCTCCGCCGCAAGGCGCCGGCGCTGCTCGAGCGTGAACCCGCCGGCGCCCAACGCCTCGGCGACAGCGCCGTAGGCGGCCGGGCTCGTGACGACGGCGACGCTGGGGTGGTTCTTGGCGGCGGCGCGCACCATCGACGGCCCGCCGATGTCGATCTGCTCGATGCACTCGTCGGGCGTCGCACCCGACGCGACGGTCTCGCGGAACGGGTAGAGGTTGACGACGACGAGCTCGAAGGCCTCGACGCCGAGCTCGGCCAGCTGCTCGAGGTGCTCGGGCTTGCGGGTGTCGGCGAGGATTCCGGCGTGGACCTTCGGGTGCAGCGTCTTGACGCGCCCCTCGAGGCACTCGGGGAAGCCGGTCAGCTCCTCGACCGGCGTCACGGCGATGCCGAGCGCGGCGATGGTCTTGGCCGTCGAGCCGGTCGAGACGATGGACACGCCGGCGGCGTCGAGCGCGCGGGCGAGGTCCTCCAGACCGGTCTTGTCGTAGACGGAGATGAGGGCGCGCTTGATCGGACGGCGGCCGTCGGACATCAGAACTCCTGGCTGTGGGTAGCGGGTGTCGATGACTCCGGAACACCCAGGCGGGCGATGCTCCGACCGTTCACTCCCTGGTGGTTCCCCACCTGCGCCAGTCGTGTACGGCCAGCGTAGCGGCCGTACACGAGACCTGCCGAATCCGTCGGCGCGCGGGCGCCGGTCGGGAACGACCCGGCGTCAGCCGATGCGGACCCGACGCCCCTCGACGGTGAAGCCCTCGCGCGCCATGCGTCCGACGACGTCGACGAGCAGCTCGCGCTCCTGCACCTTGATGCGCTCGTGGAGCGACTCCTCGGTGTCGTCGTCCGCGACCACGACGACGCGCTGCTCGATGATCGGGCCGGTGTCGATGCCCGCGTCGACGACGTGGCACGTCGTCCCGGTCACCTTGACGCCGTACGCGAGCGCGTCGCGGACGCCGTGCGCGCCGGGGAAGCTCGGCAGCAGCGCCGGATGCGTGTTGACGACCGTCGCCACCGCGAGGGACGCCGGTCCGAGGAGGCGCATGAACCCGGCACTGACGACGAACGCCGGCGCCGCCCGGGCGATGCGTGCGGCGAGCGCCGCGTCCCACGCCGCCCGGTCGGGGTGGTCGGCCGGTCGGACGACCTCGGTGGGGACGCCGAACCGTTCGGCCCGCTCGAGGCCGACGCAGGGCCGGTCGGCCACCACGGCGGCGACACGGACGCCGAGCGCCGGGTCGGCGGACGCGTCGAGGAGCGCCTGCAGGAGCGTGCCCGAGCCCGAGACGAGGACGACGACGTCGACCGGTCGGGACGCGGCCCCACCCTCGCGCGCGTCCGCGGACTCGTCGTCGGGCTGGCTGGCGGTGGCCTCGGTCGTCACGGCCCGGAGTCTAGCCACGGCACCGGCCGACGCCTCGGCGTCGTCCGTCCTCGCCGACCGCAGCCGATGACCACCCCGATG
Organism: Actinomycetes bacterium; assembly: GCA_023389095.1. Taxonomy (GTDB): domain Bacteria; phylum Actinomycetota; class Actinomycetes; order Actinomycetales; family Dermatophilaceae; genus Monashia. The sequence goes on along the minus strand of JAEWFB010000461.1, from coordinate 767 downwards.
ACCGGCCCGATGCGGTGGCCCCCGCACCCATGGGTGAGGATGGGCCCATGAGCCAGCCGCCCCGGAACCCGCAGCGCGAGGCAGAGATCGCCTACGCGCGCGAGAAGGCGCGGTACTCCCTGCCCGTGCCCCTCTTCGCCCTCGTCGGGATCACGGCGATGTACCTGCCGCTGCCCCAGCGGTTCGTCGCCCTGCTGCCGCTGCTCATCGCCATGGTCCTGGCCGTACGGCTGCTGCGCTTCCTGACCCCACGACCGGGCCGGGAGAAGGTCTGGGCCGGGATCTCCCTCGCCGTCCTGATGCTGCCGGTGACCTCGCTGCTGCTGCAGGCCCTGATGTACGGGACGGTCAGCCGCTACGAGGAGTGCATCGCCGGGGCCCAGACGAACGTCGCCCGCGGACAGTGCGAACGCCTGCGCGAGGCGAGCCCGCTCGGGTTCATCGCGGACTGACGCGTCCGGTCCCCTGGGAGCCGGCCGACGCGTCGGCAGCGTCTGCGGCGTCGTCGCCGGCACCCGTACCCCCGGCTCCGGTCGACCCGGACGTGGCGGAGGCGTCGGACGCCCCTCGGTCCGGTCGTTCCCGCACGAGCAGGACGGCCAGCCACAGCAGCGCGCCGGCGACGACCTCGGCGGCCAGGGCGGCCGCGAAGGCCGCGAGCGGCACCCCGACCTGTGAGAGCCGGTCCGTGCCGACCGCCCCGTTCGCGAGCGCCGTGAGCGCCACGACCACGGCCACCGGCAGCAGCGCGGCCACGGCCGTCGCGG
>JAEWFB010000282.1 GCA_023389095.1 Actinomycetes bacterium | reverse complement strand
TGCTGCTCGCCGGGTGCGACAAGTCGCTGCCCGGCATGCTCATGGCGGCCGCACGTCTCGATCTCGCCTCCGTCTTCCTCTACGCCGGAACGATCCTCCCCGGTGTCGCCAAGCTCTCCGACGGCACCGAGAAGGAGGTCACGATCATCGACGCGTTCGAGGCCGTCGGCGCGTGCAACGCCGGCCTCATGTCGCGCGAGGACGTCGACGCCATCGAGCGCGCCATCTGCCCGGGCGAGGGCGCGTGCGGCGGGTTCTACACCGCCAACACCATGGCCGCCGTCGCCGAGGCGATCGGCATGTCGATCCCCGGCTCGGCCGCCCCGCCCGCGACCGACCGCCGCCGCGACATGTACGCCCGCAAGTCGGGCGAGGCCGTCGTCGAGCTGCTCCGCCGCGGCATCACGGCACGCGACATCATGACCAAGCCGGCCTTCGAGAACGCCATCGCCGTCGTCATGGCCTTCGGCGGTTCGACGAACGCCGTGCTCCACCTGCTCGCGATCGCCCACGAGGCCGAGGTCGACCTCACCATCGAGGACTTCCGCCGTGTCGGCGCCAAGGTGCCGCACCTGGCCGACGTCAAGCCCTTCGGCAGCTTCGTCATGAAGGACATCGACCACATCGGCGGCATCCCCGTCGTCATGAAGACGCTCCTCGAGGCCGGCCTGCTCGACGGCGACTGCCTCACCGTGACCGGCAAGACGATGGCCGAGAACCTCGAGGAGATCAACCCGCCCCACATCGACGGCCGGGTCATCCGCGAGATGGCCCAGCCGATCCACAAGACCGGTGGCCTGACGATCCTCACCGGGTCGCTCGCGCCCGAGGGCGCCGTCGTGAAGTCGGCCGGGTTCGACGAGTCGGTCTTCGAGGGCACGGCCCGCGTCTTCGACGGCGAGCGTGCCGCCATGGACGCCGTCGAGGACGGCTCGCTCCAGAAGAACGACGTCGTCGTCATCCGCTACGAGGGCCCCAAGGGCGGCCCCGGCATGCGCGAGATGCTCGCCGTGACCGGCGCCATCAAGGGCGCCGGCCTCGGCAAGGACGTCCTGCTCCTCACCGACGGACGCTTCTCCGGCGGCACCACCGGCCTCTGCGTCGGGCACGTCGCTCCCGAGGCGGTCGACGAGGGGCCGATCGCCTTCGTCCGTGACGGCGACACGATCCGCCTCGACGTCGCGAGCGGCACGCTCGACGTCCTCGTCGACGATGACGAGATGGCGCGTCGCCGCGCCGAGGGCGTCACGCACCCGGAGCCGAAGTACACCCGCGGCGTCCTCGCGAAGTACCGCAAGCTCGTCGGCAGCGCGAGCGGCGGGGCCGTCTGCGGCTGAGCGCCGCGGCCCGCTGACCCAGCCCGCGCTCGGGTCAGCGGGACGCGTCGCGGAAGGCCCGCGGCGTGAGTCCCGTCGCGGCGCGGAAGCGCCGGATGAGGTGACGCTCGTCGGTGTAGCCGGTCACCGCGGCGATGTCGCGCACCCCGAGGCCGGTGTGCACGAGCAGCTCGGTGGCTGCCGCGAGCCGACGTGCGGCCCGGTGCGCGTACGGGCTCGTGCCCGTCCCGGCGCGGAACCGCCGTCTCCAGGTCTCGTAGGGCAGGCCGACCGCCGAGGCGACGTCGTGCAGGTCGAGGGACTCCCCGAGGTCGTGCTCGAGCAGCTCGACCGACCGCGCGAGCCACGCGTCGGTGGGGCCGGGCCCGCGGCGTCGGCGCTGCTCGTCGACCGCCAGGGCGTCCAGCAGGGCCGCCAGCAGGTCGACGGCCTCGGCGTCGCGGCCCTCGACCGTCGCGGGCCGGGGACGCTCGAACGAGGCGAAGCGAGCCGCCCAGCGGCGCACGGGCAGGTCGTGGACGAGCGGGCGGCCCCGGGAGAGGGCCCCCCGGCGTGCCGCGAGCTCGTAGGCGAGGCCGTCGAAGACGACGAAGTGCTCGTCCCAACCGCCCGCTTCCGGGCCGTACCAGTGCGGGTGCCCGGGGTGCACGACGACGAGTGTGCCTGCGGCGACGGGCTCGTCGTGGGCCACGTCGCGATAGCGGCCGGAGCCGGCGGTGACGAAGGTGAGCCCCCACGTCGGGTGCCGGCGGGTCGTGCCGGTGGGCAGGCCGCCACCACCGAGGATGCGTCCGGCCGCGAGCACCTCGCCGAGCCGGCCTGCGGCCGTCATGCGCCCTCCGGGCCTGTGTGCATGACACCAGAACGTACCCCTCAGACCACGCCGTCCGGGGCGGGCAGCTCCGGCTTCTGGTGGGCTGGGTGAACCGACGACCGTTCCGGTCGCACTCGATCCGTGAAGGACGACCCAGCCATGCCCATCGACACCCTGCCGGCGCTCACCACGGCATACCCCGTCACCGACGAACAGGTCGCGGCCTACCGGGCCGACGGCTTCGTCCGCCTGGCACAGGTGGCGACGCCGGACGAGGCGGCCGCCTACCGCACCCCCGTGGCGGCGGCCGTCGAGCGCCTGGGCACCGAGACGCGGCCGCTCGCCGAGCGGGACAGCTACGGGATGGCGTTCCTGCAGGTCATGAACCTCTGGCGGCACGACCCGGACGTCGCCCGCTTCGTCCTGGCCGCCCGCTTCGCAGGCGTCGCCGCGCGCCTGCTCGGGGTGCCGCGGGTCCGGCTCTACCACGACCAGGCGCTCTTCAAGGAGCCCGGCGGCGGCTACACGCCGTGGCACCAGGACGCCATGTACTGGCCGCTCGACGGCTCGCGCTGCCTGACGATGTGGATGCCGCTCGTCGACATCACGCCGGCCCACGGCGGTCTCGCGTTCGCCACCGGTAGCCACGTCGACGGCCCGCTCAGCGACATCGGCATCTCCGACGCGTCGGAGGAGCACTTCGACCGGCTGCTCGCTGCACGCGGTACCCGCGTCGACGAGCCCGTGGCCATGCAGGCCGGTGACGCGTCGTTCCACTCCGGCTGGACGGTGCACAAGGCGCTCGGCAACACCTCGGCCGCGATGCGCGAGGTGATGACGGTCATCTGGTTCGCCGACGGGCTGCCGGTGCTCGACCCGGCCAACGGCGCCCAGGGCAACGACCTCGCGACGTGGCTGCCGGGCCTCGCGCCGGGCGATGTGGCCGCGTCCGAGGCGAACCCGCTCCTCGGCGACGTCGACGGCCACCACTGACCAGGGCGTCGACGCGCGGCGGCGTCGACGCTACGGCCTCGACGCGTGCTCGGACCGGGCCTTGAGGCCGGCGGCCTCCATGGCGAGGTAGCGGTCGGTGAGACCCCGGTACACCCGTCCGACGGCGGAGCCGAGCCATCCCTGCTGGCTGATCGACAGGGTGGCCCGGCTGCGTCCGCCGTCGAGCGGGTCGACGCTGTGCCTGGCGACGGTGTGCACGCCGGGCCCCTTTGCTCCCAAACGAACTCACGTCCCTCGTCGATCGAGGTCACGGTCCACTGGGTGCGTGGCAGGCGGGGCTGTGCGATCAGCGCGCGCGAGCCGACCCGCAGCGGGGCGGGGTCGAGCAGGTGCAGTGACGTGACGGAGTCGGTCCACTCCGGCCACCGCTCCACGTCCGTGATGACCGCCCACACGCGCGCAGCGTCGGCGTCGACGTCGATCGAGGTCGCCTGGTGCATGTCCCCATCCTGCTCACTCCGCCGCCGCCGTGTCGACGCCGCGAGCAGCGTCGGACCCGGTGTCGCCGGTGCTGCTGGTGTCGATGGCCCAGTGCCGCCACGTCGAGGTCACCACCATGCCGACCCTCTCGTAGAGGCCGAGCGCGCCGGTGCGCGAGTCGGTCGACAGCTCCGAGCGCGTCGCGCCGTGGCCACGGGCCGCGCCGAACGCGTCGACGAGCAGGGCGCGCGCCAGGCCCTTGCCGCGCTGGTCGCGCCGCACGGCGAGCTTGTCGATGTAGCCGAAGTCCTCGTTCACCATGAGGAGGGCGACGCCGACGACGACGCCCGACGGGTCGGTCATGAGCCGCAGGTGCCAGGGTTCGAAACCCGGGCGCAGCACCGTGCCGGCCGCCCAGTCGTCGAACGGCTCACGCTCGCGCTGCGACCATTCGAGGAAGGCGTCCTCGACGACCTCGTGGGCGAGCCGGTGGTCGGCGTCGCCCTCGGCGGCTCGCACCGAGTAGCCCCGGGGGAGCGGCTGCGGATCGACCTGTTTGCCCGCGGGCATCTCCAGGACCCACGACGTCCACAGCGGCGTGTACCCGAGGGACTGCAGCAGGTGCTCGCCGCTCGAACCGTCGGGCACCGGCTGGCCGACGAGCCCGGCGCCGTCACGCCGCGAGAGGCGCTGGCACCACAGGGCCAGGGCCGTGCCGATGCCTCGACCGCGAGCGTCGGGGTGCACGTGCGCATGACCCCAGCGACCGCGGTCGACCTCGCCGTAGGCGACGAGGCGGTCCCCGTCGTAGACGCCGATCGTCTGCCGGTCGATGTCGAAGCTCGGACGCTGCCAGTCGCCGACGATGTCGGCCTCCTCGATGACGACGGTGCCGACGTCGGCCAGCTCGGCGTCGCGCATCAGCTCGAAGACGGAGCGGGCCTCGTCGGGGCGCAGCGGGCGCCACGTGACGCCGTCGAGGTGCTCGAGCCCGAGGTCGTTGATGTCGGTGGTCGTCATGAGTCGTCAGTGTCCTGACGCGTCGGGCGCCGCTCAAGCGACTTTCCGCGCGACGGTGCAGCCGGCCGGCCCGCGTCAAGCCCTTGTGACAATGGGTGAGATCACAGTGCCACATGTTGAGACAGCCAGTTCGGCCGATTGACACCGCTGGGGCCGCGTAGGACGGTTGACGCGTGGCCCGACTCCTCGTACTTCCCTAGCGCGCCGACCAGCAGCACCGGTCAGCGCGCTCCCTTCCGTCCCACCACGGGACCGAAGGGTTTTTTTGTGGGCCGGGACGGGTCCACGACCGGGTGGGCGAGGCACCAGCAGGGCCACGAACCGCATCAGAGTCAGCAACACCACGCAGTGCTCGAGACAAGGAAGAGATCGTGAGCGACACGACGAAGCAGGCGCCCTCGCCCGCCGACGTGGCCTCCATGGCCCGTCACCGTCCGACGCCGTCCTCCCCGGCGCGGCCCAGCGACCCCGGCGCCTCCGCACCGGTCGCCCAGACCGCCCCGGTCCGCGAGGTCACCGGCGCCCAGGCGCTCGTACTCTCCCTCGAGGCCATCGGCGCCGACACGGTCTTCGGCATCCCCGGCGGGGCGATCCTGCCGGCCTACGACCCGATGCTCGACTCCGACAAGGTGCGCCACATCCTCGTGCGGCACGAGCAGGGTGCCGGCCACGCGGCCGAGGGCTACGCGGCGGCCACCGGCCGGGTCGGTGTCTGCATGGCCACGTCCGGCCCGGGTGCCACCAACCTCGTGACGCCCATCGCCGACGCGCACATGGACTCGGTCCCGATGGTCGCCATCACGGGGCAGGTCGCGAGCGGCGCCATCGGCACCGACGCCTTCCAGGAGGCGGACATCCGCGGCATCACCATGCCGATCACCAAGCACAACTACCTGGTGACCGACCCGGCGAAGATCCCGCAGGCGATCGCGGAGGCCTTCCACGTCGCCTCGACCGGCCGCCCCGGCCCGGTCCTCGTCGACATCAGCAAGGACGCGCTCCAGGCGAGGACGACCTTCTCGTGGCCGCCCCAGATCGACCTGCCCGGCTACCGGCCCGTGCTCCGGCCGCACGGCAAGCAGATCCGCGAGGCCGCACGGCTCATCGCCCGGGCCAAGCGGCCGATCTTCTACGTCGGCGGCGGCGTCGTGCGGGCCAGGGCGAGCGAGCAGCTGCGCCGCCTCGTCGAGCTGACGCAGATCCCCGTCACGACGACGCTCATGGCCCGCGGCACCGTCCCGTACAGCGAGCCGCTCAACCTGGGCATGCCCGGCATGCACGGCACGGTCGCCGCCGTGACCGGTCTGCAGAAGTCCGACCTCATCATCGCCCTCGGCGCGCGCTTCGACGACCGCGTCACCGGCCAGCTGTCGACCTTCGCCCCTGACGCGAAGGTCGTCCACGCCGACATCGACCCGGCCGAGATCAGCAAGAACCGGATGGCCGACGTGCCGATCGTCGGCGACGTGGGCGAGGTCATCGACGACCTCATCGAGCAGATCACCCTCGACCGGGCGACGGCCGAGTCCGACCCGGGCGCCTGGGACTACGCCGACTGGCGCGAGCGCGTCGCCGGGTGGAAGTCGACGTTCCCGCTCGGCTGGACCGACAGCGAGGACGGGACGCTCTCGCCGCAGTACGTCATCGAGCGCATCGGTGCCCTGACCGGCCCCGAGGCCACGTACGTCGCCGGCGTCGGGCAGCACCAGATGTGGGCCGCGCAGTTCGTCCAGTACGAGCGCCCGAACGCGTGGATCAACTCCGGCGGCCTCGGCACCATGGGCTTCTCGGTGCCGGCAGCCATGGGTGCCAAGGTCGCCGAGCCGGAGCGCACGGTGTGGGCCATCGACGGCGACGGCTGCTTCCAGATGACCAACCAGGAGCTCGCGACCTGCGTCATCAACAACATCCCGATCAAGGTCGCCGTCATCAACAACAGCAGCCTCGGCATGGTGCGCCAGTGGCAGACGCTCTTCTACGACGCGCGCTACTCCAACACCAACCTCCAGCCGCTCGAGCAGCGGGTGCCCGACTTCGTCAAGCTCGCCGACGCCTACGGCTGCCTCGGCCTGCGCGCGGAGACGCCCGAGGAGGTCGACGCCGTGATCAAGCAGGCGCTCGAGACCAACGACCGACCCGTCGTCATCGACTTCATCGTCCACCGCGACGCCATGGTCTGGCCGATGGTCCCGGCGGGCGTCAGCAACGACATGATCCAGGCCGCACGCCACGAGGCGCCGGTCTGGGAGCGAGAGGACTGAGGGCGAGCATGAGCAAGCACACCCTGTCCGTGCTCGTCGAGAACAAGCCCGGCGTCCTGACGCGCGTCGCGGCCCTGTTCTCGCGGCGCGGCTTCAACATCGACTCCCTCGCCGTCGGCCCGACCGAGATCCCCGAGATCTCGCGGATGACCGTCGTCGTCGAGGTCGAGGGCGCCGCCCTCGAGCAGGTGACCAAGCAGCTGAACAAGCTCATCGAGGTGCTCAAGGTCGTCGAGCTCGATCCCACCGCCTCCGTCCAGCGCGAGATCATCCTCGTCAAGGTCCGCGCGGACGCCGCCACCCGCAGCCAGATCATCGACACGATCCACCTGTTCAAGGCCAAGGTCGTCGACGTCACGACCGACGCCGTCGTCGTCGAGGCGACCGGCAACTCCGACAAGCTGCGTGCCCTCCTCGACGTGCTCGAGCCGTTCGGCATCAAGGAGCTCGTCCAGTCGGGAATGGTCGCCGTCGGGCGTGGCGGCCGCTCCATCACCGACCGCAGCCTGCGCAGCGCCTGACGCCCCGCGTCCGGCCCCGAACCACCTGACCAGCCGACCACCACTGCACCACCGCACACCGAACCGAAGGAGAAGGCCACCATGGCCGAGATGTTCTACGACGACGACGCCGACCTGTCCGTGATCCAGGGCAAGAAGGTCGCCGTCATCGGCTACGGCAGCCAGGGGCACGCGCACGCCCTCAACCTGCGCGACTCCGGCGTCGACGTCCGCGTCGGGCTCGCCGAGGGCAGCAAGAGCCGGGCCAAGGCCGAGGCCGAGGGCCTGCCGGTCAGCTCGGTGGCCGACGCCGTCAAGGAGGCCGACCTCGTCGTCATCCTCACGCCCGACCAGGTGCAGCGGACCGTCTACGCGAACGACATCAAGCCCAACCTCAAGGACGGCGCCGCGCTCCTGTTCGGCCACGGCTTCAACATCCGGTTCGGCTACATCAAGCCCGAGACCGACGCCGACGTCCTCATGGTCGCGCCGAAGGGCCCCGGCCACATCGTGCGCCGCGAGTTCGTCGACGGCCGTGGGGTGCCTGTGCTCCTCGCCGTCGAGCAGGACGCGTCGGGCACGGCGTGGGACCTGGCCAAGGCCTACGGCAAGGCGATCGGCGGCCTGCGCGCCGGCGGCATCAAGACGACCTTCACCGAGGAGACCGAGACCGACCTGTTCGGCGAGCAGGCCGTGCTCTGCGGTGGCGCGAGCCAGCTCGTCATGTACGGCTTCGAGACGCTCGTCGAGGCCGGCTACCAGCCCGAGGTCGCCTACTTCGAGTGCCTCCACGAGCTCAAGCTCATCGTCGACCTCATGATCGAGGGCGGCATCGCCAAGCAGCGTTGGTCGGTCTCCGACACGGCCGAGTACGGCGACTACGTGTCGGGCCCGCGCGTCATCGACCCGCACGTCAAGGAGAACATGAAGGCCGTCCTCGGCGACATCCAGAACGGCGCCTTCGCCAAGCGGTTCATCGACGACCAGGACGCCGGAGCCCCGGAGTTCACGGCCCTGCGCGAGAAGGGTGCCCAGCACCCGATCGAGGCCACCGGTCGTGACCTGCGGGGGCTCATGGCGTGGGTCAAGCAGACCGACTCCGACTACACCGAGGGCAGCGCCGCCCGCTGAGGGGCGTGTACCCGGACCGGACCTGACGGCCGGCCGCCCGTTCGTGGGGCGGCCGGCCGTCGCCGTCCCGCCACCCCTCAGCGACCGGTCAGCACGGCCGGCTGCTCGGCGAGCCACGCGGCGAACGGCCTCCCCGCCACCTCGGCGGTGCCGGGCGGTGGCACGTTGTCGCCTCGCGCAAACGCGCGCATCGTCGCACCGACGGCAGGCAGCCGCACGACACGCGGTGCGGACGCCCCGCGGTGCCGGCGGAGGAGCGTGGCGAGGTCGCCGATCCCCAGGACGTCCGGGCCGGCGAGGTCGCGGGCCCGGGTCGGTGCCGCCGGGCGCGGCCCGACGGCCAGCTCGACGAGCCGGGCGGCGACCGCGTCGGTGTCAATGGGTTGGAACGCCATGTCGCCGATGGCGAACGCGAACGGGCCGCGTGTCAGCGTGCGTGCGAAGAATGCTGCGAGAGAGTGGAACTGGGTCGCACGCAGGATGGTCGATGGTCCACCCGCCGACGTGATCCCCTGCTCGGCGCGCAGCTTGCGGCGGTAGTAGGGGAGCGGGTGGTCGTCGATCCCGACGATCGACACGTGCACGAGGTGGATGCCGCGTGCAGCCGTGGCGTCGGCGAGCCGGCGGGTGCCGTAGACGGTGACGGCGTCGCCGGCGCGCGTGTCGTCGGCGCAGTGCACGACGGCGTCGGCGTCGGCCAGGACGGCCTCGAGCCCGAGCCCCGTGGCGAGGTCGACGCCCGTGCGGCGGCTCGCCGACACCACCTCGACGCCCCGGCCCTCGAGCTCGCGTACGACGCGGGAGCCGAGGTCACCGGCCCCTCCGGTCACGACCAGTCTCATGCGTCCCACGCTAGCCGTCGGCGTCTTGCGACACCGGGCATCGATGGTCC
>JAEWFB010000275.1 GCA_023389095.1 Actinomycetes bacterium | reverse complement strand
CGTCGTCGTCGACGACGACCGAGTCGCCGGACGCGACGGACGCGCCGGACGCGTCCGTGGCGCCGAGCGACAGGCCCATCGAGGCGACGAGGTCGTCGAAGGCGTCGCCGGTCGGCTCGACCTCCGGCGACAGCAGGATCCGCGTCTGCTCCATGAGGCCGCGCAGCACGGTGCGCTCGAGGTCGTCGAGGAGGGCGACGTAGCGGTCGTCCTCGCGCAGGAAGGCCCGTGCCATCACTCGTCCTTCTCGAAGGTGGCCCAGAGTCCGTAGCCCTGCAGGGCCTCGGCGTCGCGCTCCATCGACTCGCGAGGACCGTTCGACACGACGGCCCGGCCCTTGACGTGGACGTCCATCATCAGCTTCTCGGCGCGCGCCCTCGGGTAGCCGAAGTACGTCTCGAAGACCCACGTCACGTAGGTCATGAGGTTGACGGGGTCGTTCCAGACGATCGTCAGCCACGGCAGGTCGGGCGCGACGACCTCCTCCACGGAGGTGGTCTCCTCCTCGACCGGGGCGAGGGACAGGCTCGGCGTCACGGGACCACCCTAGGTCCCCCCGACAGACACGTCCGAGGCATCCGTCGCGGCCCACGTCCGCCCGGGGTGGGCGAGGCCGACACGCATAGGGTGGGCGCGTGAGCCCGACGAGCCCTCGCGCCGCGAGCACGGCGCTGCTGACCGACCACTACGAGCTGACGATGCTCCAGGCGGCCCTCGCCTCGGGAGAGGCGCACCGACGCTGCGTGTTCGAGGTGTTCGCGCGGAGGCTTCCCGACGGTCGGCGGTACGGCGTCGTGGGCGGCACGGGGCGCGTCCTCGAGGCCCTCGAGCAGTTCCGATTCGGCGACGACGAGCTGCGCTTCCTCGAGCGCGCCGGTGTCGTGGACCGGCCCACGCTCGACTGGCTCGCGGGCTACCGGTTCTCCGGCGACGTCACGGGCTACGCCGAGGGCGAGTGCTACTTCCCCGGCTCACCGGTGCTCGTCGTGGAGTCGAGCTTCGCCGAGGGCGTCCTGCTCGAGACCCTCGTGCTCTCGATCCTCAACCACGACACCGCGATCGCGTCGGCCGCCTCGCGCATGACCGCCGCCGCGGGTGACCGTCCCTGCATCGAGATGGGCTCGCGCCGCACCCACGAGGACGCCGCGGTGGCCGCCGCCCGGGCGGCCTACGTGGCCGGCTTCGGCACCACGAGCAACCTCGAGGCCGGCCGGCGCTACGGCGTCCCGACCGCGGGCACGGCGGCGCACGCCTTCACCCTCCTCTACGACTCGGAGAAGGAGGCGTTCACCGCGCAGGTCGACTCGCTCGGCAAGGGCACGACGCTGCTCGTCGACACCTTCGACGTGCGCACCGCCGTCGACCTCGCCCTCCAGGTCGCGGGACCCGAGCTCGGAGCCGTGCGTCTCGACTCCGGCGACCTGCTCATCCAGGCCCAGGAGGTGCGGGCCCAGCTCGACGCGGCCGGCAACCACGACACCCGCATCATCGTGACGAGCGACCTCGACGAGTTCGCCATCGCCGCCCTCGCCGCGGCCCCGGTCAGCGGCTACGGCGTCGGCACGGCGCTCGTCACCGGGTCAGGCGCCCCGACGGCCTCGATGGTCTACAAGCTCGTCCAGCGCGAGGACGCCTCGGGCGCGATGGCGCCGGTGGCCAAGAAGAGCAAGGACAAGGTCTCGGTCGGCGGCCGCAAGTGGGCGATGCGGCGCCGCAACGGCTCCGGGCTCGCGCAGGCCGAGGTCGTCGGCATCGGCGAGCGGCCCCACGACGACGGCGACGACCGGCCGCTCATGGTCGACCTCGTGCACGGCGGCGAGGTCATCGACCACCAGGACATCCACGAGGCGCGCGCCCGTCACCAGGCGGCCCGAGCCGAGCTGCCCCGGGCCGCGGCCCAGCTGTCGCGCGGTGAGCCCGTCATCCCCACCATCTACGAGGAGCACTGAGCCATGGGCGATTCCGAGACCTCCGAGGCCGCGAGCAGGCGGGCGCTCGTCATCGTCGACGTGCAGAACGACTTCTGCGAGGGCGGTTCGCTCGCCGTCACCGGCGGCGCCGCGGTGGCCGCGTCCGTCACCGAGCACGTCAGCGCGCGAGCCGGCGACTACGCCCACGTCGTCGCCACCGCCGACTGGCACGTCGACCCCGGCGCGCACTTCAGCACAGAGCCCGACTACGTCGACTCGTGGCCGGTCCACTGCGTCGCCGACTCGGACGGGTCGCAGTTCCACCCGGCCCTCGCCGGGGCGCTCGGCCACGTCGAGGCGGTGTTCCGCAAGGGCCGGTACGAGGCCGCGTACAGCGGTTTCGAGGGCGTCGGCGACGACGCCGAGCGCACCGACCTCGCGTCGTGGCTGCGCGAGCGCGGCGTCACGGGCGTCGACGTCGTCGGCATCGCGACCGACCACTGCGTGCGCGCCACGGCGCTCGATGCCCGGGCGGCCGGCTTCGACACGACCGTCCTGCTCGACCTCACGGCCGGCGTCGCGCGACCCACCACGGAGGCCGCCCTCGAGCAGCTCGACGCGGCCGGCGTCCGCCTCGTCGGTACCCCGACCGTCGGGGACTGACCCGCCCCACCCGGCAGGTCAGGTGAGGACGGCGCGCAGCGCCTTGGCGGCGCGCTCGAGACGTGGCCCGACCGTCCGGGCCTCGAGCGGCTCGAGGGCGACGACGCCGACCGACGCCTCGACGGCATCCGGGTCGCCGGTCAGCACCGGCACCGCGAGCCCGTGCGCCCCGGTCTGCAGCTCGCCGTCGGTGGCCACGACGTCGCGACGCCCCTCGCGGCCGGCGAGGATCGCCCGCCCGGCAGCCCCCTGGTCGAGGCGGTGCCGCGCCCCGGACCGGTAGGCCACGTGGAAGTCGGTCCACGTCGGCTCGACGACGACGAGGGCCAGCGCCTCGTCGCCGTCGGCGATGGTCAGGTGGGCCGTCGCCCCGACGGCGTCGGCGAGCTCGCGCAGCACCGGCCGGGCCTCCGCGCGGACGATCGGCGTCACGGCGGCGCCCAGGCGCGTCAGGCC
>JAEWFB010000023.1 GCA_023389095.1 Actinomycetes bacterium | reverse complement strand
GCACCCCGCCGGCCACCACCACCAGCATCACCAACCTCACCAACGGCACCGCCTACACCTTCACCGTCAAGGCCACCAACGCCGTCGGCACCGGACCCGAGTCCACCCCCTCGACCGCCGTCACCCCCGTCGGGGCGACCGGGTGCACCGCCTGCACCATCTGGGCCAGCACCGCCACACCGGCCAACCCGAGCATCAACGACACCTCCGCCGTCGAGCTCGGCGTCAAGTTCACCTCGGACGTCAGTGGCCAGATCACCGGCATCCGGTTCTACAAGGGCACCGGCAACACCGGCACCCACACCGGCACCCTGTGGAGCTCGACCGGCACCAAGCTCGCCTCGGCCACCTTCACCAACGAGACCGCCACCGGTTGGCAGCAGGTCACCTTTGCCACCCCCGTGGCCATCACCGCGGGCACGGTCTACGTGGCCTCCTACTTCGCCCCGGTCGGCCACTACGCGGGCGACAGCAACGCCTTCACCACCGCCGGCGTCGACAACCCACCCCTGCACGCTCTGCAGGACGGCGCCATCGGCGGGGCCGGCGGCAACGGCGTCTATGCCTACAACGGCACGAGCACCTTCCCCAGCAACACCTACCAGGGCACCAACTACTGGGTCGACGTCGTCTTCAGCGGCACGACGGCTGCGCCGTCGGCCCCGACCGGTGTCACCGCCACCGCCGGGGACAAGCAGGCCACCGTGTCCTGGACCGCACCGGCCAACGGCGGCAGCGCCATCACCAGCTACACCGTCACCCCGTACGTCGGCCCCACCGCCCAGACCCCGACCGTCGTCACGGGCATGCCACCGGACACCTCGACGACCGTCACCGGGCTGACCAACGGCACCGCCTACACCTTCACCGTCAAGGCGACGAACAGCGTCGGCACCGGACCGGAGTCCACCGCCTCCAACAGCGTCACGCCGGCGGTGGCCACGGGATGCACCGCCTGCACCATCTGGGCCAGCACCGCGACACCGGCCAACCCGAGCATCAACGACACCTCCGCCGTCGAGCTCGGCGTCAAGTTCCGGTCGGACGTGGGCGGCCAGATCACCGGCATCCGCTTCTACAAGGGCACCGGCAACACCGGCACCCACACCGGCACCCTGTGGAGCTCGACCGGCACCAAGCTCGCCTCGGCCACCTTCACCAACGAGACCGCCACCGGCTGGCAGCAGGTCACCTTCGCCACCCCGGTGGCCATCACCGCGGGCACGGTCTACGTCGCCTCCTACTTCGCCCCCGTGGGCCGCTACGCCGGCGACACCAACGCCTTCACCACGGCCGGCGTCGACAACCCACCCCTGCACGCCCTGCAGGACGGTGCGAGCGGCGGCGACGGCGTCTACGCCTACAACCGCACGAGCACCTTCCCCAACAACACCTACCAGGGCACGAACTACTGGGTCGACGTCGTCTTCAAGGCCACGTCCTGACGGTTCCCGCCCGGCCCGACCCGGCCCGGGCGGGGCGGCCCGGGCGGGCCGGCTGCTAGGCCTGCGACGTCGGGTCGGCGCCGGTCGAGAGGCTCTGGGGCGCCCGGGCCTCGTCGGCGCGCACGGCCACGACCCCACCGACGATGAGGACGCCGCCGGCGAGCTGCAGCGCCGTCGGCAGCTCGCCGAGGACGAGCCAGGCGAAGAGCACGGCGAAGAGCACCTCGGTCAGGGCGACGAAGGAGGCGACCTTGGCCCCGAGCATGCGCACGGCCGCGATCCCGGTGACGTAGGCGAACGCCGCGGCCACGATCGCGATGACGAGCACCGGCACCCACCACGGCACGACGGTTCCGCCGAGCGAGACGGCGTCGGCGCCCCGGGTCATCTCCATGACGCCGGTGAGCCCGGCCGCCCAGAGGACGACAGCGCCGACGACGAGCCCGGCGCCCGCGAGCGCCATCGGCGGCAGGTCGGCGTCGACGTGGTCGGCGAGCAGGAAGTAGAGGACGAGGCAGACGGCCGCCCCGAGCCCCCACAGGACGCCCGCGAGGTCGAGCCGTGCTCCCCCGGTGACGTCGAGGACGAGCAGGAGGCCCAACACGGCCAGGCCGATGCCGGCCAGGGTGAGGCGGCGCGGGGCACGCCGGTGCCGGGCCCAGAGCCAGCCGACGATGAGGACCGGGGCGAGGTACTCGAGCAGGAGCGCGACGCCGACCGACAGGTGCGTGACGGCGTTGAAGTAGGCCAGCTGGCAGCCGGCGACGCCGGTGAGGCCGTAGCCGACGACGGCGCGGCCGTTGCGGCGCAGCACAGCCCAGCGGCCACGGAGCGACACGAGGGTGGGCACGAGCAGGACGGCCGCGGCCACCGTGATGCGCAGCGTGACGACGGCTCCCGGGGCCCAGCCGGCGAGCAGTAGCGGCTTGGCGAAGGCGCCGGAGGTCGCGAACGCGGCGGCCGAGGCGAGGGCGACGCCGAGCCCGAGCAGCGGGTGGCGGGTCGCGGTGAGGGGGCCTGCGGCTCCGGCGGCGGCCTCCGGGCCCCACTCGAGGACGGGTGGGTCCGTCGGGCCGGGAGCCGTGGATGGCAGGGCCAGGCCGGGCGTCGGGGTGGCGCGCTCCGCGGACACGGTGACCTCCAGAGGGCGGGGTGGGAGCGGCGCGGGCGGCCGGGGCTGGGCGGGGCTCCACGCGTCAGGACCGTCAGCGATTAGACTCCTGACGGTAGCCATTCGCGATGTCAGGAGTCAAGAGCGTGTTCACCCATGACACCGAGACGGCCCTGCACGCCGCGGCGGCCCTCGTCAACACGATGCCCGGCACCGTGCCGGGGGACTCGGCCGAGGACGCCCTTATCACCGTCGAGGATCTCGCGGCCCTCTTCGCGGAGCAGCGCTGGACCGGCCGGTTCGACCGCGACGCCCCCGAGCTCGAGGCGGTGCGCGCCCTGCGACCCCGGTTGCGCGGCCTGTGGGAGCACGACGAGGCCGGCGTCGTGCGGCTCGTCAACGAGCTGCTCGTCGAGGGCGCGGCCCTGCCGCAGCTCGTCGAGCACGACGACTCGGGCTGGCACGTGCACGCCACCCCGTCGGACGCTCCGCTCGCCCAGCGGATGGCCGTCGAGGCCGCCCTCGCCGTCGTCGACGTCGTCCGCGCGGGCGAGCTCGACCGGCTCCGGGTGTGCGCCGCGCAGGACTGCGACGACGTCGTCGTCGACCTGTCCCGCAACCGCTCCCGGATCTACTGCGACGGTGGCTGCGCGGCCCGCGCGCACACCGCCGCCTACCGGGCCCGACGCGCCCGGGCCTGAGGCGTCGGGCCCTCAGGCCTTGCCGTCGAAGAGGCTCGTCACCGAGCCGTCCTCGAAGACCTCCTTGATCGCCATCGACACGAGCGGCGCGATCGAGAGCACCGACAGCTTGTCGAACCGCCGGTCCTCGGGGATCGGCAGCGTGTTCGTCACGACGACCTCGTCGACCTTGCAGGCCTTGAGCCGGTCGACGGCCGGGCCCGACAGGATCGCGTGCGTCGCGGCGATGACGACCTTCTCGGCGCCGTCCTCGATGAGCGCGTCGGCGGCCTTGGTGATGGTGCCCGCGGTGTCGATCATGTCGTCGACGAGGATGCAGACGCGGCCCTTGATCTCACCGACGACGCGGTTGGCGACGACCTCGTTGGGCCGGTTGATGTCACGCGTCTTGTGGATGAAGGCCAGCGGCGCCCCGCCGAGGCGCGTCGACCAGTCCTCGGCGACCTTGATGCGGCCGGCATCGGGCGAGACGACGGCGAGGTCGAGGTGGCCGTACTTCTTGCCGACGTACTCCGACAGGATCGGCATCGCCATGAGGTGGTCGACCGGGCCGTCGAAGAAGCCCTGGATCTGCGCGGTGTGCAGGTCGATGGCCATGAGCCGGTCGGCACCGGCGGTCTTGAAGAGGTCGGCCATGAGGCGGGCCGAGATCGGCTCGCGGCCGCGGTGCTTCTTGTCCTGGCGCGCGTAGCCGTAGAACGGCAGCACGACGGTGATGCGCTTGGCCGAGGCGCGCTTGAGCGCGTCGATCATGATGAGCTGCTCCATGATCCACTCGTTGATCGGCGCGGTGTGGCTCTGGATGACGAACGCGTCGGAGCCGCGCACCGACTCCTCGTAGCGCACGTAGATCTCGCCGTTGGCGAAGTCGTAGGCGCTCGTGGGCACGAGGCTCGTGCCGAGCACGTCGGCCACCTCCTGCGCGAGCTGCGGGTGCGCCCGGCCGGAGAACACCATGAGGTGCTTCTCGGTGGTCTTGTTGATGCCGGTCATGCCTGGGCGCCCTTCTCGTCGCTTCCGAGCCGGTCGTTCTCGACCACGGCTCCTGCCTCGCCGGC
>JAEWFB010000246.1 GCA_023389095.1 Actinomycetes bacterium | reverse complement strand
CCGGCGCATTCACACGCAAGGGGTGACGCGAACCGTCGGGTCCGGCACCGACGATGGCTGGGTCGACGGCGCCCGGGCCAACGAGCGTCGGACACCGTGGACGCCGACCCCAGCCTGGGGCGGTATGGAAACACCGGTCGGGCGACCTGGCGTCGTGCCGCTTCCGAGGAGGTGCTTGTGACCACACAGACGAGCCCGGACCAGCCCTCAGCGGCATCCCCCACCCGAGCGCTGACTGACCAGCAGCTCATCGAGCTGCTTCGGCTGATCAAGGGCGCCGACAGCGTCGAGCTCAAGCTCAGCGTTCCGGACGCGAACCAACGATCGACCGTGGCTGCGCTCGGCATGGACCCCCTCGAGGGCCACATCCGGCAGGTCGTCTTCTTCGACACCCCAGGCCTCGACCTCAACCGCCAGGGCGTCGTGCTTCGCGCCCGGCGGATCCAGGCCAAGCCGGGCGACTCGGTCGTCAAGCTGCGCCCGGTGGACCCCGCGAACCTGAGCCCCGAGCAGCGACAAGCACCCGGCTTCGGGGTCGAGGTGGACGCCATGCCGGGGGGCTTCGTGTGCTCGGCGTCGATGAAGGCCGAGCAGCCGGACGCCAAGATCCGCGAGGTGATGGCCGGAGCCCGTCCGCTGTCCAAGCTGTTCACGAAGGACCAGAGGGCGCTGTACGAGGCCAACGCGCCGGCCGGCATCGGCATCGACGACCTCTCGGTGCTCGGTCCGATCAACGTCATCAAGCTGAAGTTCACGCCTCCGGACTTCGACCGGCGGCTGGTCGCCGAGCTGTGGCTCTACCCCGACGGCGCGCGGATCCTGGAACTGTCGACCAAGTGCCCCACCGCCGACACATTCAACACCGCCGCCGAGGTGCGGGCCTACCTCGCCTCGCACGGGGTCGACCTGGCAGCCGCACAGCAGACCAAGACCAAGACGGCGCTCGAGTTCTTCGCCCGGGAGCTGTCGAGCACCCAACCCTGAGGACGGGAAACGCGCGTCTCGATTCGCCGACTCCCTTGACTGCCTGACGGACCAGAACATGATGTTGTGGGATGTGCTGCGACACAGCCGATTTCGGCGTCACACAACCGTAAAGGCTGACATGGCAGGCCCAATCGCCGCTCTCTGCTGGGAGCCGGGTGGACGACGTCTGGGATCTGTCTGTTCCTCTGTGGACGCCCCTCCGGTTCCCTAGCGTGGACTCGCCCTTCGGGGCACCGAAGGGCGATGTTTCGCGCCATTGGAGGACCAATGAAGAACCACGCGTCCAAGAGAATCCAGATGCTGGTGGCGGCCGTCGGGTCGGTGCTGCTCGGCACGGTGTTCCTCGCACCGGCCGTCAGCGCGACTGAGAGCCCCACACACGGGACACACGGGCCGGTGACCTGGAGAGTGCACGCCGGCGCGCAGTCGCCGAACGGCGCCATCCAGGGGATGCGGTTCCTGCCCGGTGACATCTGGATCGACGTGGGCGACACGGTGCACTGGACCGCCAGCTCCATGGAGCCGCACACCGTGACCTTCCTGCCCCTGGGTCAGCTGCCACCGGCGTTCGACCCCTCGAACCCCGCCCAGACCATGCCGACGCCGCAGCACTGGATCAGCGCGCCGGGACAGGTGCGCAACTCCGGCGTCCTGTCGACCCTGCAGTTCTCGGAGCTACCGCCGACCGTCACCGGCTACGACCTGAAGTTCACGGGCACCGGTAACTACGTGTACTACTGCCTCATCCACGGCCAGGCCATGATGGGCACGGTCCACGTGGCCGCAGCCGGCACTCCCTACCCGCACACCCAGGGCTTCTACGAGCGGCAGTACCGGGCCGGCCGCAACCAGATGATCCGCCAGGGCAACCGGTTCTATGCCAAGGCCCGGACCCAGTCGTCCAACCACCACGTGTTCGTCGGCGCGGTCGACGACGCCGGGATGCTCATGATCATGCGGTTCATCCGCACCACGGTGCACGTGCACGTCGGCCAGACGATCGACTTCGACTGGTCGCTCAACAACGGCGACCCCGTGCCGCACACGGTCACGTTCGGCACCGAGCCGCCCGCGCCGATCCCCGTCGGGGACCCGACCCACTTCGTCGGCGGCAACCTCAGCTCCGGCGTCCTGCCCACCGCCGGGCCGGGGACGCACTTCCGCGTCACCTTCGACAAGGCCGGCACCTACCCGTACATCTGCATGTTCCACGACGGGATGGGGATGGTCGGCAAGGTCGTCGTCACGCGCGACGACGACTGACCGCACGACGTCCTGACGCGCGGTGGGGCGGTGCGCCGACACCGCCTCACCACCGCAGAACGGGACGGTCGACGCGTATCGGACGCGTCGAGAGAGCACCCCGGGAGGTCCCGGCGAATCCCCAGTCGTCTCACGGGCGACGTTGCACGAAGTCGCAGCCACAGAAGCCCCCACGACGCCACGACGTGTGTCACCGTGGAGGTCCGGGTCGAAGAAACGGCCAGGTCAGCGTCACACCCGGCCGGACCCGTGCACACTTGCTCGTCCCGCCGCGGCGCTCCCCCGGACCAAGGCATCGCCTCCCGGACACGGCCACCCGAACGCGGCGGGACGAGCCTCTCCCGGCACCCTCCGCGTCTCCGCGCTTCCGCGCCTCCGCGCCCGGACGCTCTCCGCGCTGGGCGGTGTCGGCACGCCTCGGGGCGGGTACGGCGCGCAGCAGCACTCGAGAGCACCGAGTCGCCGGAGACCACCGCCGAAAGGGACGCACCGATGAGCGTGACG
This sequence comes from Actinomycetes bacterium, assembly GCA_023389095.1. Taxonomy (GTDB): domain Bacteria; phylum Actinomycetota; class Actinomycetes; order Actinomycetales; family Dermatophilaceae; genus Monashia. The sequence continues at coordinate 1,823 of JAEWFB010000246.1, read as the reverse complement.
AGCTTCCAGGACCTGCCCCTCGCCGACCGCGACCGGGAGTGGGACGGCGACGCCGCCGAGAAGCGCGTGCGCCGGTGGGCGGACGCGAAGGACGAGCCGAACGAGAAGTACCGCAACGCGCACGTCTGGTACGACAAGGACAAGAAGGACAACTTCACCGCGTACAAGCTGCTCGTCGCCGACGTCGTCGACGGCCGCCTCCACGCCGTGCCCCGCGGGGTGATGGCCGCCGCCGCCGTCCTGCAGGGCTCACGCGGCGGGGTCGACCTGCCCGCGTCCGACGTCGACCGGGTCCGCAGCCACCTCGCGAAGTACTACGACAAGATGGGCGAGGACGCGCCGTGGGACCGGGGCTGACGACCCCTCGACGACGCGTCGACCGGGTGTTGCGGTGATACCCCTCGTGGGTACGGGCAGGCCATGAGGAGAACCGTCGCAGCGATCGTCGCCGAGCTGGCCCGTGTCGAGGACGAGGTGCGCTGGGCCTCGCTGGGGTCCGATGCCCGCACCGTCGCCCCGCGCCTCGCCGAGCTGACCGCCCGCGAGGACGCGCTCGTGCGCGAGCTCCGGGCCGTCGACGTCAGCATCGACCTGTCGGCAGGCCCGGCACCGGCACCCGTGCTCTGACCCAGACTCCCGCGACCCCGCGATCTGACAGGCAGGGCGCCAGGTCGACCCGTCCGCACCGCTCCCCGCGGCGTCGCCGCGTGCCACGATGTGAGGACGTCGCACGACGGAACGGAGCACGTCATGGCCACCGACCCCGCCCACGGCTTCCTCACCGAGCCGCCGCTGACCGACGCCGTGCGCGCGTCCTTCGAGGGCGACCTCGACGCCCAGGGCTTCGTCATGAACCTGTCGCACCTGTGGGCGCACGACCCCGCAGCCCATGACACGCTCTTCGCCCTGCTGGCCGACATGGTCCGCATCGGTGGCCTGACCTTCCGGCAGCGCGGCATCCTCGTCAGCGCGGCCGCCGCCACCGCCGGCGACTCCTACTGCGCCCTCGCCTGGGGCAACCGGCTCGCGGGCGAGGCCGGGCCGCACGTGGCGGGCGCCGTGCTCACCGGCGACGACGCCTCGCTCGACGCGGCCGATGCCGCCCTCGCCCGGTGGGCGCGCTCGGTGGCCCGCGACGCCAATGTGACGACGTCGGCAGACCTCGAGCCGCTGCGCGCGGCCGGGTTCGACGACCGGCAGATCTTCGCCATCACGGTCTTCGTGGCGCTGCGCCGGGCCTTCTCGATGGTCAACGCGGCCCTCGGGGCCCAGCCGGACGCCCAGCTGCGAGCGGCAGCCTCGACGCCGGTCGGCGCCGCCGTGTCGTTCGGCCGGCCCAGCGCCGGCGCCCCTTCCGCGACCAGCGTCGCCGGCGAGTCGACGCCCGACGCGTAACGGCGCCCGACGCGTAACGGCGCATGACGCGTCACCGGGGCCGACGCGTCGGCGAAGGGTGAGGAGCTGCCGACCGGCGTCTAGGACTGCGTCTAGGACCGGTCGGCGCCCTGGACAGCGACGCCGCGCAGCAGCGCGAGGTACTCCTCGACCGGGCGGGCGCCGGGCACGGCGGCGAAGCCGTTGGCGAGCACGAACGGAGTCGCGGTGATGCCGAGGTCGCGCGCCTGCTTCTCGTCGGTCCGGACCTCGGTCGAGTAGTGGTCGGACGCGAGGACCGCGGCCACGCGCCGCTCGTCGAGTCCGCACTCGGCACCGAGTCGCTGGAGCACCTCCGGCTCGTCCAGCGGCAGGCCCTCACGGAAGTGCGCCGAGAAGAACCGCTCGACGGCGGCCGACTGGAGCGCCGGGCCGCCCAGCTCGCGCGC
>JAEWFB010000005.1 GCA_023389095.1 Actinomycetes bacterium | reverse complement strand
CCCTTGCGCAGGTCGGCGGTCTTGGCCTGCTTGCGCGCCGCGTCGAGCTGCTCGCCGGCCGTGCGGACGGTGGCGATGGCGAGGTCGGCCGCGCCGACGACGGCGTAGAACGGCGTCGGGTCGACGGTGATGTCGGGGATGCGGCCGTCGAACTGCCCACGGACCTCGGCCACGGCGGCCTCGGCCTGCTTCTGGGCGTCCTTGACGGTCTTGGTGATCTTCTTGGTCAGGGCCATCTCACTTCTCCTTCTGGGTGACGTCAGGGGTCGCGGCGGCGGTGCCGGCGAACGACAGGTAGATCTCGACGAGCACGCCTCGCTGGCGGTCGGTGAGGACCGGGTCGGCGGCGATCGCGGTGAGCACGTCCGGGGCGGCGGTCGGGTCGTCGCCGACCCGCTCGTCGAGGATTCCCGCTCGGACGTAGAGCGACTCGGCCGACACCTGCAGGCCCTTGGCGATCTGCTGGAGGATCTCGGCGCTCGGGCGCTTGAGACCTCGCTCGATCTGGGACAGGTACGGGTTGGAGACCCCGGCCATCTCGGCGAGCTGGCGCAGCGACAGCTGGGCGTTCTCGCGCTGTTCGCGCAGGTACGCCCCGAGGTCGGGTAGCGGAAGCTTGCTCACCCCTCCATTGTGCTAACTAGAGCAAGCAGAATGCAAACCCCAGGCAGCGTGAGCCCGCCCACACTCCCCGGGGACCGCGAGAAGGGGCCGTCAGCGGGTACGCCGGTCCTTGATGCCGAGGACGGCCCGCGCCTCGACCGTGGTCATCGGCGGGCGCTGCATCAGCGTCGCGAGCTCGGCTGCACGAGAGACGAGCTCGCGGTTGTGCTCCACCGGCTGCCCCTTGGCGAACATCAGGTTGTCCTCCATGCCGACCCGCAGGTGACCGCCGGCCGACAGCGCCGCGGCGACGATCGGCAGGTGGGCCCGACCGATGCCGGTCGCCGACCAGCTCGTCACCTCCTCCGGCAGCATCGCGACCCCGGCGAGCAGCGCCTGCGGGGTGCCGGGCATCGCCCCCGGGACGCCGGTGACGAAGTCGACGTGGACCGTGCCGCCGTAGGGCAGCCCGCACTCGTCGATGAGCCGTTGCAGGGCGTGGACGTGGCCGAGCTCGAACAGCTCGAACTCGGGCACGACCTCCCGCTCCTGGGCCTGCCGGTAGAGGTCGACCATGAAGCCCCATGGGTTGAGGAAGACACCGTCGCCGAAGTTCGTGGTGCCGCACGTCAGCGAGCACGAGTCGGGGTCGGCGTCGAGGACGGTCAGCCGCTGCTCGAGCGGGTCGGTGACGGCGCCGCCGGTCGAGAGCTGGACGACGAGGTCGGTGGCCTCGCGCACGGCGTCGACGGCCTCCTTGAGCAGCACCCGGTCGAGGGTCGGCTGGTGGTCGCGGTCACGCACGTGGATGTGGATGAGCCCGGCGCCGGCGCGCTCGCAGGCCACAGCCGTCTCGACGAGCTCCTCCGGCGTCGTCGGCAGGGCGGGGACGTCCGCCTTGGCGGTCTCGGCGCCGGTGGGCGCGACGGTGATCAGGGTGCTCGCGGCGCTGCGTGCAGGACTCATGGCGTCATCCTGCCAGCGCCGAGCGAGCCCGGCGGGCCGACGCGTCAGGGGGATTCAGCGCGTCGCCGGTCCGGCGCGTCAGGGCGCGACGATGACGGTCTGCGCCGCCGACAGCCCGTCGACGAGCAGGTCGAGGGTGGGGTCGGTGTTGCGCTTGACGATGGCAAGGGCGATGGGCCCGTCGACGTGGTGTCTCCCGACCGAGGTGAGGTGGCCGACGACGCGCTCGCCGGCGAGCACGTCGCTGCCCCGCGCGGGCAGGGTGTGGCCCGAGCCGTCGAGGTGCAGGAAGACGAGGCGACGCGGCGGCCGGCCGAGGTTGTGGACCCGGGCGACCGTCTCCTGCCCGCGGTAGCAGCCCTTGTGCAGGTGCACCGCGGTGCGCAGCCAGTCGACCTCGTGGACGATCGTGCGGTGGTCGGTCTCGAGGCCGAGCCGCGGGCGCCAGGCGGCGACGCGGAGCGCCTCGGCGGCCCAGAGGCCTGCGAGCGGCCGATCCCCCACGGCTGCAACGAGATCCGCGCGGGGAACGATGACCTCGCGCCAGGCACGCTCGGCGCCGGGGTGGTCCTGGGTGGGGCCGTACGCCGTGGTGTCGCCGACGAGGTCGGGCCACGGGTCGCGCCATGCCAGTGGCTCACCCTCGGCGGACTCGGACGCGTGGGGCTCACCGAGCACGGCCCAGTCGTCGGTGACGAGCGCGACCTCGACCCGGAGCATGAAGCGCATCCTGTCGAGCCACTCGGCAAGGGCCGGGCCGGCCCCGGGCTCGGTGGTGACCCACGTCGTCGACCCGTCGTCGACGAGGTGCAGGGAGTGCTCGACATGGCCCTTCGGCGTCAGCACGAGGGCCTCGCGGGACTGGCGCGGCCCGAGGCCGAGCAGGTGCTGGGTGGTCAGCGAGTGCAGCCAGCTGAGCCGGTCGGGACCGGTGACGGTGATGACGTCGCGGTGCGAGAGGTCGACGACGGCCAGGCCCTCCTCGAGGAGGCGCTGCTCGCGCATCGGGTCGCCGTAGTGCACGGCCACCCCGGCCTCGAGCCCCTCCCCCGCGACCGCGCGAGGCGCGTCGAGGAGCGGGCTGCGGTGGACCGTGCGGGCGGGGGCTGCGGGCACGTCGACGTCACTCATGTGGGTGGAACGAGTGACGCGGGTGCTGCATTCCGCTGCACCTCACTCGACGCGCTTGAGCTGGGCCGACACGTGGCTCTGCATCTCCTGGCCCACGGCGGCCATGTCCATGACCCACATGAGCTGGGAGTCGACGAGCCCGTAGAGGCGCGTGCCCGCGTTGTACTCCTTGGCCCCGGGCGAGCGCAGCACGCCGTCGGTGCGCAGCTCGACCTTGGCCGGCTCCATCTTCCCGTAGTAGAGCTCGAGGATGCCGGTGGGGTGGGCGAGCAGCAGCTCGACCTCGCCGTTGTCCATGGGGCGCCAGAAGCCGGACTCGACGGCGGCCGGGCGGACCTTGGCGCCGTTCTCGGAGTCGAGGATCCAGGCCTTGCTCTCCCACTTGAGGAAGCCACGGCCGTCGTGGGACACCTCGATCTCCTGGCCGAAGTGCGCCGACTCGATCGTCGGGTAGCCCACGACTCCGGCGCCCTCCCAGCGGCCGATGAGCCAGGCGAGGGGTCGCAGCGGCTCGGGGATGTCCTGGTCGAGGTTGAACATGCCCGGAATCGTAGCCTGAGCCCATGGACTCCCCCGCCCGCTCGCTCGTCGTCAAGGTCACCGCCGGCGTCGAGGCGCCCGAACGGCTCTCGCAGGCGTTCACCGTCGCGGCCACGGCGGTGGCGAGCGGCGTCGAGGTGTCGCTGTGGCTCACCGGTGAGGCCTCGTGGATGGCCGTGCCGGGGAGGGCCGAGGCGTTCGCGCTGCCGCACGCCGCCTCGATCGTCGAGCTGCGAGGGGCCGTGCTGGCCGACGGGCGGCTCACGGTGTGCACC
>JAEWFB010000681.1 GCA_023389095.1 Actinomycetes bacterium | reverse complement strand
ATGCTCAACAGACTCCTGCGCGCGTCGCTGACCAAGGTCCTCGGTCCGATCGCCCACCTCTTCCTCCGACTCGGCATCAGCCCGGACGTCGTGACGATCGTCGGCACCGTCGGCGTCTGCGTCGGAGCCCTGGCCTTCTTCCCGCGCGGGCAGATCTGGGTCGGCGTCCTCGTCATCACCGCCTTCGTCTTCTCCGACAACGTCGACGGGATCATGGCGCGCGAGTCCGGACGCTCGAGCAAGTGGGGCGCCTACCTCGACTCGACCCTCGACCGCATCGGCGACGCCGCGATCTTCGGCGGGCTCGTGCTCTACTACGCCGGCCGCGGCAACAACCAGCTGATGGCCGGGCTGGCCCTGGCCTGCCTCATCCTCGGCAGCGTCGTGTCCTACGCCAAGGCCCGGGCCGAGGGCCTCGGCTACACGGCCGACGTCGGGATCGCGGAGCGCGCCGACCGCCTCGTGGCCGTCCTCGTTGCCGCCTTCTTCGCCGACCTGTTCGACTCGATGGTGCTGCTCGGCGTCGTGCTGGGCCTGCTCGCGGTGGCGAGCTTCGTCACGGTCCTGCAGCGGATGCTGACGGTCCGGCGCCAGGCCCTGGCGGCGGGGGAGGCCCGCAGTTGAGCGGCGTCCTCGGCCGAGCCACCGACACGCTCAGCGTCCTCGGCTTCCGGCTCGGCTGGTCCGCGGTCCGCGCCCTGCCCGAGCGGGCCGCCTACGGGCTCTTCGACCGGGTCGCCGACCTCGCGGTGCGCCGCGGGGGCTCGGGGATCGGGCGACTCCGTGCCAACTACCGCCGGGTCCGCCCGGAGCTGTCCGACGCCCAGCTCGAGGACCTCGTCCGCGCGGGCATGCGCTCGTACATGCGCTACTACTGCGAGGCCTTCCGGCTGCCGTCGCTGCGGCGGGAGCAGATCGACGCCGCCGTCGAGGTGCGCGGCGATCGGGACGTCGCGGAGGCCTCCGCCCGCGGCGAGACCGTCGTGGTCTTCGTCGGGCACCTCGGCAACTTCGACCTGGCCGCCGCGTGGTCGGCCGGCAACCTCATGCCCGTCACGACCGTCGCCGAGCGGCTCGAGCCGGAAGAGGTCTACCAGGAGTTCGTCGCCTTCCGACGCAGCATCGACATGGACATCATCCCGCTGACCGGCGGCGACGACCCGTTCCAGGGGCTGCTCGCGGCCGCCCGCGGCGGGGGACGCATCATCGCCCTGGCCTCCGACCGCGACCTCACGAACGGTGGCGTCGAGGTCGACCTGCTCGGGCACCGCGCGCGGATGGCCAAGGGCCCTGCGGTGCTGTCGCTCATGACCGGCGCCCCGCTGTACGCCGCACGGATCTGGTACGAGCGCGCCCCCCGTGGTGAGGGCCTCGGCGGCCACCGCACCGTCATCGAGTTCAGCGAGCGCCTCGAGCCACGCGTCCAGGGCACGACGGCCGTCCGGGCCGCCGACCTGATCCAGCAGTGCGCCGACCACCTCTCCGTCACGATCCGCGAGCACACGTCGAGCTGGCACATGCTCCAGAGGGTCTTCGTCGACGACCTCGACCCCGCCCGGACGCCGGCGCCAGCCGCGGCCGCCGCGGCCGCCACGTCGGCCCCCACGTCGGCCACCCCGCCCGGCCCCGCTCCTGCGCCCACCACCGACGCCGGGGCGACGCCATGAAGGTCGGCATCGTCTGCCCGTACTCCTTCGATGTCCCGGGCGGTGTCCAGTTCCACGTCCGCGACCTCGCCGAGCACCTCATCGGCCTCGGCCACGACGTCTCGGTGCTCGCGCCGGCCGACAGCGACACCGCCCTGCCCGACTACGTCGTGTCGGCGGGCCGGGCCACGGCGGTCCGCTACAACGGCTCCGTCGCGCGCCTCAACTTCGGCCCCGTCACGGCCGCCAAGGTCGGGCGCTGGCTCGAGCAGGGTGAGTTCGACGTGCTGCACCTGCACGAGCCGGTCACCCCGAGCATCAGCGTGCTCGCCCTCATGGCGGCCGACGGGCCGATCGTCGCGACGTTCCACACCTCGATGGTGCGTTCGCGCACGATGCAGACCGCCTATCCGATCGTGCGACCGAGCCTGGAGAAGATCGCCGGACGCATCGCCGTCAGCGAGGACGCCCGCCGCACCGTCACGACCCATGTCGGCGGCGACGCGGTCGTCATCCCCAACGGCGTCTACGTCGACCGGTTCGCCGCGGCCCCGCGCCGCAGCGCCTGGATCGGCACCCCGGCGGCGCCGACCGTCGCCTTCCTCGGCCGGATGGGGGAGCCCCGCAAGGGCCTGCCGGTCCTCGCCGCGGCCCTGCCGGAGGTGCTGGCCGCCGTGCCCGGGCTGCGCGTCCTCGTCGCGGGCCCCGGCGACCCGCAGGACATCACCCAGGGCTGGCCGCCCGAGGTCGTCGCCGCGTGCGAGTTCCTCGGCGCGGTCTCCGACGACGACAAGGCCTCGCTGCTCGCGTCGGTCGACGTCTACGTCGCCCCGAACACCGGGGGCGAGAGCGTCGGCATCATCCTCATCGAGGCGATGTCGGCCGGGGCCTGCGTCCTCGCCAGCGACCTCGGCGCGTTCTCCCGGGTGCTCGACGGCGGCACGGCGGGGGCCATGTTCGCCAACGAGGACCCCGCCGACCTCGCGCGCGTCCTCGTCGACCTGATCCGCGACCCGGCCCGGCGCCGTGGCCTCGCCGAGGCCGGGTCCGGCCGGGCCCGCCTGTTCGACTGGTCCGTCGTGGCCGACCGCATCCTGGCCGTCTACGAGACCGTCATCGAGGGCCGCGCGGCGGCGCGGTTCGAGCCGCCCGCACGGTGGAGCCGGTTCCTGCCCGGGGGGAGGACCCGATGAGCGAGCTGCTGACGTGGGTCTTCGCCGTCCTGTTCGTCCTCGTCGTCATCGCCTGGTACCTGTCCTACACCGCGGCACGGCTCGACCGGCTGCACGTGCGTCTGAGTGGCACCCTCGCCGCCCTCGACGCCCGCCTCGTGCGCCGGGCCGAGGCCGCGGTCGAGCTGGCCAACAGCGGCCTGCTGGACGGCGCGACCGCCCTCATCGTGGCCAATGCGGCCGCCGACTCTCTCGAGGCCCCGTCGGAGCACGGGGAGGAGCGCGAGCAGGCCGAGAGCGACCTCACCGAGGCCCTCGACGTCGCGCTCCCGGCCGGGCTCGTGGCCGACCTGCGCGACGACCCGGTGGGGCGGGACGTCGTCGCCCGCATCACCTCGGCGTGCACGCGCGTCCAGCTCGCGCGCCGCTTCCACAACGACGCCGTCACCGACGTGCGCCGGGTGCGCCGCACGTGGACGGTGCGCGTGTTCCACCTGGCCGGGTACACCCCGATGCCGCACACCATCGAGTTCGACGACGAGGTGCCGGCGCTCGTCGCCGAGTGACCCGACCGCCTCCCGGACCCGGTCAGGAGCACCCCTGTGCGGGCCCTACCCTTGGAGGCGAGGGGCTCGTGACCTCCCACGAGCCGACCCCGACACAGCGAAAGCAGGACATCGTGAGCACGACCCAGACGCCCGGCAGCGCGGCCTCGGCCGACCGGTCCGCCGGCACGAGCACCGGCACCACTCGCGTCAAGCGCGGCATGGCCGAGATGCTCAAGGGCGGCGTCATCATGGACGTCGTCACGGCCGAGCAGGCCAAGATCGCCGAGGACGCCGGCGCCGTCGCCGTCATGGCGCTCGAGCGCGTCCCGGCCGACATCCGCGCCCAGGGCGGCGTCTCCCGGATGTCGGACCCCGACATGATCGACGGCATCATCGAGGCCGTCTCGATCCCCGTCATGGCCAAGGCGCGCATCGGCCACTTCGTCGAGGCGCAGGTGCTGCAGAGCCTCGGTGTCGACTACATCGACGAGTCGGAGGTCCTCACGCCCGCCGACTACGCCAACCACATCGACAAGTGGCAGTTCACGGTGCCCTTCGTCTGTGGCGCGACCAACCTCGGCGAGGCCCTGCGCCGCATCACCGAGGGCGCGGCGATGATCCGCTCCAAGGGCGAGGCCGGCACCGGCGACGTGTCCAACGCGACGACGCACATGCGACAGATCCGCCAGGAGATCCGCCGCCTGCAGGGGCTGCCGGAGGACGAGCTCTACGTCGCGGCCAAGGAGCTGCAGGCCCCGTACGAGCTCGTCAAGGAGATCGCCGAGACCGGCAAGCTGCCCGTCGTGCTCTTCACCGCCGGTGGCATCGCCACCCCGGCCGACGCCGCGATGATGATGCAGCTCGGCGCCGAGGGCGTCTTCGTCGGCTCGGGCATCTTCAAGTCGGGCAACCCGGCCCAGCGCGCCGAGGCCATCGTCAAGGCGACGACCTTCCACGACGACCCCGACGTCATCGCCAAGGTCTCGCGCGGGCTCGGCGAGGCCATGGTCGGCATCAACGTCGACGAGATCGCCCAGCCGCACCGCCTCTCCGAGCGCGGCTGGTGACCTGCCGCTCCTCGCGCGCACTCGACCGACGGACGCCGTCGCACCCACGGGTGCGGCGGCGTCCGTCGCGTCGGGGTGGCACCATCAGGGGCGTGCCAGCCACCGGGACCGACCTCTCACGTGCCTACTGGGCGGACGTCGTCGAGCCCGTCGTCCGACGCCGCTGGACCGGGATGCCTTGTGGTGCAGGCCGGTTCGGCAGCGGCTCGGACGTGCTCGGGCTCGACGACGCGATGTCGCGCGACCACGACTGGGGGCTGCGCCTCAACCTCCTCGTGCCCCGGGAGCACGTCGAGGAGGTCGACGCCCACCTTGCGGCGGCGCTGCCCGACACCGTCCTCGGGCTGCCGACGCGGTTCGCCACGACGTGGGACCCCGCGGTGCGTCACCGGGTGCAGGTGCAGACGGCGCGCGACCTCGCGGTCTCGCGCCTCGGCGTCGACCCGACCGGGCCGCTGGGCGTCGCGGACTGGCTGGACCTCACCGGGCAGGCCGTCCTCGAGGTGACCGCCGGCGAGGTCTTCTCCGACGACGCCGGCGAGCTCGCGGCGATCCGCCGGACCCTCGCCTGGTACCCCGACGACGTGTGGAGGTACGTCGTCGCGGCCGACTGGGCCCGGCTGGCGCAGGAGCTGCCGTTCGTCGGCCGCACGGGGGAGCGGGGCGACGACCTCGGTTCACGCGTCGTGGCCGCGCGCCTCGCCCACGTCGCCCTGCACCTGGCGCACCTGCTCGACCGGCGCTGGCCGCCGTACGCCAAGTGGCTCGGCACGAGCGCCGCGCGCCTGCCGCGCACGGGCGGCGTCGTCCCGCTCCTGGGCCGGGCCCTTCGCGCCGACGCGTGGAACGAGCGGGAGGAGGGGCTCGTCGAGGCGGTGCGCCTGCTCGGCCGCGTGCAGGGACGGTCCGGGCTGCCGGCCGTCGACGACCCGGTCGAGCCGTTCTGGGACCGGCGCTACCGCGGCGTGCGCGAGGCCGTCGTGGGTTCGCTCGAGGACGCGGTCACCGACCCGGCCGTGCGTGCCCTGCCCCGCGGGGTCGGCTCGGCCGAGCAGTGGAGCGCCAACGTGGACGTGCTCGTGGACCCGTCCCGGCGCCTCAGGTGACGGCGCCGCGCTCGGCGAACTCCGGACGCTCGAACTCGCGCCCCTCGATGACGTCCCGCACGTGCTCGGCGGCGCGCACCGCGTCGACGTGCGTCACGTAGAGCGGGGCGAAGCCGAGGCGGACGATGTCGGGCTCGCGGAAGTCGCCGATGACGCCGCGGGCGATGAGGGCCTGCACGACGGCGAAGGCCTGCGGGTGGCGCAGCGACACCTGCGACCCGCGTCGGGCCGGATCGCGCGGCGTCGCGAGGGGCAGGTCGACGCCCAGCGCGCCGAGCGCGTCGAGGAACGTGTCGGTCACCGACAGCGAGGCCACCCGGACGTCGGCGGGGGACAGGCCGTCGTAGGCGGTGAGGGCCGCCTCGAGGGCGAGCACCGACAGCAGCGGCGGGGTGCCGGTCCGGGCCCGCGTGATGCCGGCGTGCGGCTCGTAGTCCGGGCTCATGTCGAAGGGCCGGGCGTGGCCGTTCCACCCGGCCAGCGGCTGGTCGAAGCCGCCCTGGTGGCGCGCGGCGACGTAGATGAACGCCGGGGCGCCGGGACCACCGTTGAGGTACTTGTAGCCGCAGCCGACGGCGAGGTCGACGCCGTTCGCGTCCAGGTCCACCTCGACGACGCCGGCGGAGTGGCACAGGTCCCAGCAGGCGAGCGCGCCGACCTCGTGCGCCGCGTCGGTCAGCGGCCGCAGGTCCCACAGCTCGCCGGTGCGGTAGTCGACGCTCGAGTACGACGCGAGGGCGAGCGCGTCGCCCGCCTCGCGGACTGCTGCCACGGCGTCGCGCGGGCTGACGCGCCGGACCTCGAGCCCGGCCAGCCGCGCCGCGGCCTCGGTCATGTAGAGGTCGGTCGGGAAGGAGTCGGGGTCGGTGAGCACGACCGTGCGCCCCGGGCGCAGGCGGGCTGCACCGATGACCGCCTTGAAGAGGTTGACCGACGTCGAGTCGGTGACGACGACCTGCCCCGGGGCGGCCCCGACGATGCGCCCCACGGCGTCACCGACGCGGGTCTGCGCGCCCCACCAGTCGGCCTCGTTCCACGACCGGATGAGCCTCTGGCCCCACTGCTGGCGCACGACGTCGTCGAGGACCGGGCCCACGGCACGCGGCAGGGCCCCCAGCGAGTTGCCGTCGAGGTAGATGACGCCCTCGGGCAGCTCGAAGAGGTCTCGCGAGCCGGCCAGAGGTGAGGCGGCGTCCGCGGCCTCGGCGGCGGACAGCAGGGTGTCGAGGGCGCTGACGGTCATGGCCGCAACGTATCCCGGCCGTCCGTGCCGGCGTCAGGGCCCCGAGCCCACGGAGTGTCTCGGGTGTCGGACACCTCGCGGGCGGGGCCGGTGTCCGCGATCCGGTCGGCGCGTCATACCCTCGCCTCCATGGCAGCACCCCGTATCGGCGTCCTCGCCGTCCAGGGCGACGTGCGCGAGCACGCGACCGCCCTCGCCGACCTCGGCGCCGACGTCACCCTGGTCCGGCGCCCCACGGAGGTCGAGCAGCTCGACGGGCTCGTCATCCCCGGCGGCGAGTCCACGACGATGGACAAGCTCGTCCGAGCGTTCGACCTGCAGGAGCCGCTGCGGCGACGCATCGCCGAGGGCCTGCCGGTGTACGGGTCGTGCGCCGGCATGATCATGCTCGCCGACCGCATCGCCGACGGCCGCTCCGACCAGCAGACGCTCGGTGGCCTCGACGTCACGGTGCGCCGCAACGCCTTCGGCCGACAGGTCGACTCCTTCGAGCAGGACATCGAGTTCGCCGGGCTCGAGGGCACCGTGCACGCCGTCTTCATCCGCGCCCCGTGGGTCGAGGAGGCCGGTGAGGCCGTCGAGGTGCTCGCGCGTGTCAGCGACGGGCCGGCCGCCGGTAGGATCGTCGCGGTTCGGCAGGGGAACCTCATGGCGACGTCCTTCCACCCCGAGGTCGGGGGCGACCGCCGCATCCACGCCGAGTTCGTCAGCATCGTCACGCAGCACTGCCAGTAGACCGGAACGCGAGGGAACTGCATGAGCGGCCACTCCAAATGGGCCACCACGAAGCACCAGAAGGCTGCCAAGGACGCCAAGCGCGGCAAGCTCTTCGCCAAGCTCATCAAGAACATCGAGGTCGCGGCCCGTCAGGGCGGCGCTGACCCCGCGGGCAACCCGACGCTCTACGACGCCATCCAGAAGGCGAAGAAGACCTCGGTGCCCAACGACAACATCGACCGCGCCGTCAAGCGCGCGTCGGGTGCCGAGGCGGGCGCCGCCGACTGGCAGACGATCATGTACGAGGGCTACGCGCCCAACGGCGTCGCGGTGCTCATCGAGTGCCTCACCGACAACCGCAACCGTGCCGCCGCCGAGGTACGCACCGCACTGACGCGCAACGGCGGCCAGCTGGCCGACCCGGGCTCGGTGTCCTACGTCTTCAACCGCAAGGGCGTCGTGACGGTCCTCAAGGAGGCCGGCTCCGAGGACGACATCCTCGAGGTCGTCCTCGAGGCGGGCGCCGAGGAGGTCAACGACAACGGCGACACGTGGGAGATCGTCTCCGAGGCCACCGACTTCGTCGCGGTGCGCACGGCGCTGCAGGACGCCGGCATCGACTACGAGTCGGCCGAGGCCTCCTTCGTGCCCAACCTGCAGGTCCCGCTCGACCTCGACGGCGCGAAGAAGATGATCCGCGTCATCGAGGCCCTCGAGGACAGCGACGACGTGCAGAACGTGTTCGCCAACGGCGACATCCCCGACGACGTGCTCGCGCAGCTCGACGACGAGGACTGAGGACGCCCGAACAGGGTGAGGAGGCACGCCGGGGAACGGCGTGCCTCCTGCTCGTTGCGGGGGAGGGCGGTTAGCGTGTTCCCTAACACCTGTTCGGTTCGAGTCCAGCCATCAGTCCACTCAGCAGGAGGTCCGGCGTGCGCGTCCTCGCGGTCGACCCCGGCCTGACCCGCTGCGGCGTCGGCGTCGTCGACGGCCTGCCCGGCCGGCGGCTCTCGCTCGTCGAGGTGGGGGTCATCCGCACGCCCTCCGGCGACCCGACGCCGCGCCGGCTCGTCGCCGTCGAGGACGAGATGCGCCTGTGGTTCGAGCGGCACCGACCCGAGGCCGTCGCCATCGAGCGGGTCTTCGCCGACGCCAACGTCTCGACCGTCATGGGCACCGCGCAGGTCACCGGCATCGTCATGATGCTCGCCGAACGCCGTGGCCTGCCCGTCGCGCTCCACACGCCCACCGAGGTCAAGGCGGCGGTCAGCGGCAACGGCCGGGCCGACAAGGCGCAGGTCACGACGATGGTCACCCGCCTCCTCGGCCTCGACACCCCGCCCAAGCCGGCCGACGCCGCCGACGCCCTCGCCCTCGCCATCTGCCACGTGTGGCGCGGCGGCACCCAGAACCGCCTCGAGCAGGCCCGCGACGAGCTGCTCGCCCGCACACCCCGCCGCGCGCGTCCGGCCCCCACGGCAGCATCCACGGCCCGGCGGGCCGCGTCCGCCACCCCGTACGCCCGCACCCTCCCAGGAGCCCGCCCCCGATGATCGCTTCCCTGTCCGGCACCGTCCTCAAGGTCGGCCTCGACTCCCTCGTCGTCGGCGTCGGCGGCGTCGGGATGCTCGTGCACACCACGCCCGCCACGGCGGCCGCCGTCCGGCACGGCCAGCCGGCCGACCTCGCCACGACGCTCGTCGTGCGGGAGGACTCCCTGACCCTCTACGGGTTCGCCACCGACGACGAGAAGCTCGTCTTCGAGACCGTCCAGACGGTCTCGGGCGTCGGCCCGCGCCTCGCGCTGGCGCTGCTCGCGGTCCACTCGCCCGACGCCGTCCGCGTGGCCCTCGGCACCGGCGACCTCGCCGCCCTGACGAAGGTGCCCGGCATCGGCCGCAAGGGGGCCGAACGGCTCGTCCTCGAGCTCAAGGACAAGATCGGCGCCCTGCCCGGCTCGGGCACCGCCGCCGAGCCGGTCCCGCTCGACACCGGCGAGGCGTGGCGCGAGCAGGTCCGCGAGGCGCTCGTCGGGCTCGGCTGGACCGTGCGGCAGGCCGAGGACGCCCTCGACAAGGTGGCCCCGAAGGCCGCCGAGGGCGCCGGGGTCTCGGCCCTGCTGCGCGCGGCCCTCCAGGAGCTCGGCCGGTGAGCGGCACCCGGCCCGAGACAGGCGCCCCCGACCTGCCCGACCTCGAGGTCTGGGAGGACGGCTCGTTCGATGCCACCTCGCGCATCGTCGACGCGCGCGTCCACGAGGACGGGCCCGGCGACGAGCGCCAGGTCGAGGCCGCACTGCGACCGCGTCGCCTCGACGACTTCCCCGGCCAGGACCGCGTCCGCGAACAGCTCGGGCTCGTCCTCAAGGCGGCCCGCCGTCGCGGCACGCCGCCCGACCACGTGCTCCTGTCGGGGCCTCCGGGCCTCGGCAAGACGACCCTCGCGATGATCGTCGCGAGCGAGCTCGAGCAGCCCATCCGCATCACGTCCGGCCCGGCCATCCAGCACGCCGGCGACCTCGCGTCCGTGCTGTCCTCGCTCGCCGAGGG
>JAEWFB010000679.1 GCA_023389095.1 Actinomycetes bacterium | reverse complement strand
GTCGAGCGGCTCGAGAACGTCATCGTCATCGGGGCGTCCAACCGCGAGGACATGATCGACCCCGCGATCCTGCGGCCGGGCCGTCTCGACGCCAAGATCAAGATCGAGCGTCCCGACGCCGAGAGCGCCCGCGACATCTTCAGCAAGTACCTGACGACGGCGCTGCCGCTGCACGAGCACGACCTCGCCGTCCACCGTGGCGACCGCACGGCCACCATCGAGGCGATGATCACGGCGGCCGTCGAGCGGATGTACTCCGAGATGGAGGAGAACCGGTTCCTCGAGGTCACCTACCAGGGCGGCGACAAGGAGATCCTGTACTTCAAGGACTTCAACTCCGGGGCGATGATCCAGAACATCGTCGACCGCGCCAAGAAGCTCGCGATCAAGGAGTTCCTCACGACGGGGCAGAAGGGCATCCGCGTCGAGCACGTGCTCACCAGCTGCGTCGACGAGTTCAAGGAGAACGAGGACCTGCCCAACACGACCAACCCCGACGACTGGGCGCGGATCAGCGGCAAGAAGGGCGAGCGCATCGTCTACATCCGCACGCTGCTCAAGGGCAAGGACGGCACCGAGCCGGGTCGCTCGATCTCGACCGCCAACACCGGCCAGTACCTCTGAGCACCTCTGGGCCGCAAGGACGCTCGGGCCTGAGGGCCGTGACCCGACGGGTTGCGGCCCTCAGCCGCGTGCGGCCCGGCCGTTCAGGCGGGTGACTCGGCCCGGCGTCGGGCGAGGAACCCGGCGAGGGCTCGCGAGCCCAGCAGGAACACGGCCAGGACCACCGAGGCGACGACGACGAAGCTCGCGGCCGTCCCGGCACCGGCGAGGTGGCGCAGCAACATCCCGACCAGCACGGTGGAGAACCAGACCGTGACGCCCGGACCGACGTCGACGGGCCAGCTGTGGCGCACGACCCGCACGACGAGCCACCCGAGCAGGGTGCCGGCGAGGAACGGCCAGGCGGTCGTCAGAGCGCCGACGACCGGGCTCGCCTCGGCGTGGCTGGCGCGCCCGACGGCCGCGAACACGACGACGAGGACGACGTCGAGCACGGCTGCCACGACGGGCCGACGCAGCACCGGGCCGACGGTGCGCGTCATGCGAGGGTGTCGAAGGGGAGCCGGGCCTGCGGCGGCCCGTGCGTCGGGTCGACACCCTCGAACAGCGAGCTGATCGAGCGTCCGTGGTGGATGCGGCTGATCGCCTCGGCGAAGAGCGCCGACACCGACCGCACCGTCAGCTCGGGCCAGCCGTCCGGCGGTGGCACGGTGTCGGTGGTGACGACCTCGGTGACGAACGGGTGGTCGCGCAGGCGCTCGACCGCCTTGCCCGCGAACAGGCCGTGCGTGCAGACGATGGCGGCCTCGGTGGCGCCCGCGTCCTTGAGCCGGTCCATCAGCTCGAGCATCGACCCGCCCGTGGCGATCTCGTCGTCGAGGATGATGGCCCGCCGGCCGGAGACGTCGCCGACGATGGAGTCGATGACGACGCGGTCGTCGGCAACCCGCTGCTTCGACCCGGCGGCGACGGGCAGCCCGAGCAGGCGGGAGAACTGGGTGGCGACCTTGGCGTTGCCGAGGTCGGGGCTCACGACGATCGAGTCGGTGAGGTCGCTGCCGCGGAAGTGGTCGGCGAGCACGCCGATGGCGGTGAGGTGGTCGACCGGCGTCGAGAAGAACCCGTGCACCTGGGGCGCGTGCAGGGCCATCGTCAGCACGCGGTGCGCGCCCGCCGTCGAGATCATGTCGGCGACGAGACGCCCGCCGAGCGAGATGCGGGAGGCGTCCTTCTTGTCCGAGCGCGCGTACGCGTAGTGCGGCATCACGGCGGTGATCTGGGCCGCGGACGCGCCCCGGGCGGCGTCGATCATGAGGAGCAGCTCCATGAGGTGCTCCTGGGTGGGCGGCACCAGCGGCTGCACGATGTAGACGTCGCGCTGGCGGCAGTTCGCGAGCAGCTGGGCCTGGAGACAGTCGTTGCTGAACCGCTTGATGTCCACGGGGGAGCGGGTCACCCCGAGGTGGGCGCAGATCCGGTCGGCGAGCGCCGGGTGAGCCGAGCCGCTGAACACGACCACATCGTTCACTTCGAGCCATCCCTCTCGAGGTCCGCGTGCCTTCGCAGACTAGCCGACGCGCCCGGGAGACGCGCGGGTCGCGCCGAGTTCCGGACACTCCCGTGGTCCTCCCGGGGAAGCCAGGGGCTCGCCGGGAGGTGTCGTGGCACCGAACACCCGGCTGCGTGGGGCACGATGAGCAGGTGTCGAGCAGTCCCGATGAGCAGCGGACCGCCGGGGAACCGCCCCCGGAGGGGGGTGGTCCGCACCCCGCGCGCGTGGCCATGACGTCCCAGACGTCCGACGCGTCGCAGACGTCCGACGCGTCCGCGGAGCCCCCCACGTCGGGGACGTCCGAGCCGGGCGACGAGCCGCTGGCGGAGGCGCTCGACCCCGAGGCCCCGACCCCCGTGCCGCCGGCCGACGTCGAGGTGGTCGAGCCGCCGATCCCGGTGCGCGTGCGCCGCCCCGCCGATGTCGCGCGGCTCGTCGTCGCCGTGCTCCTGCTCGTGCTCGGCCTCGTCCTCGCCGACATCGCCTCGGGCACGCGCGGGGCCGTCGAGCAGGACCTCACCGACGCCACGAGCGGCCTGCCGCGCGTGCTGCTGACCCTGCTGGCCTGGATGAGCGGCATCGGCGTCCTGCTCCTGCCGATCGGCGTGGGGATCGACCTCGTCGTCCGCCGTCGCGGCCTGCAGCTGATCCAGGCCCTCGGCGCCGCGGTCGTGTCGGGCATCCTCGTCATCGTCCTGGCCGCGCTCGTCCAGACCGGCAACGGCGGCTTCCTCACCGACGTGCTGACCCGCACGACGAGCACCGGGCACACCGGCCCCCTCGACATCGTCGTCGTGTCGACGGTGTCGCTGCTCACCGTCGCCGACATCTCCGGGCGCAAGTGGGTCTGGCCCATCGCGGTCGTCGTCGTCATCGCGACCCTCGTCACGACGCTGCTGTCCGGAGCCATGACGCTCGCGGCCCTCGCCGCGTCGCTGCTCATCGGGTGGCTCGTCGGTCTGGTGTTCCGCCTCGCCTTCGGGGTCACGACGACGCGGGCGCCCGGCCACGAGGTGGCCGACGTCCTCGTGGCGACCGGGCTCCCGCTGCGACGTCTCGAGCTCGTCGACGCCAACGACGCCGGCGACCGCCGGTACACCGCCACGACGCGGGACGCCGCCACCCTCGACGTGCACGTCGTCGACCGTGACACCTTCGGCCTGGCCTCCGGCCGCCGGTTCCTGCGGGTCCTGCGGCTGCGCAGCGGCTTCACGCGGGCCCCGGCCCTGACCCTGCGCTCCGAGCTCGAGCACCGCACGCTCATGGGCCTGGTCCTCGAAGACGTCGGCATCGCCGCGCCGCGGCCGGTGTCGGTGGCCGAGGTCGGCGCCTTCTCGGCCGTCATCGCCTACGTCGAGCCCGAGGGGACGCCCTTGGTCGAGGTCGGGGACGCGGTGACCGACGCCCAGCTGGCCGCGGTCTTCCGGCTGTCCGAGACCCTGCACCGCCGACGCGTGGCGCACCGGGCGCTCGGTCCACAGAACGTCCTCGTCGACGGCGACCGGGTCGCCCTCGCGCGCCTCGGCAGCGGCGACGTCGCCGCCGACGACATCAGCCTGCGCATCGACCTCGCCCAGCTGCTGACGACCGTCGCGCTCGCGGTCGGGCCCGAGCGCACGGTCCGGGCCGCCATCGACACGCTCGGCGAGGACGCGGTCGTGCGCGCCGTGCCGCTGCTGCAGTCCATCGCCCTGACGCCCGACACGCGCGAGGCCCTGCGGGAGCACCGCGGCATGCTCAAGGACCTGCGCGGCCGCCTCGTCGAGCTGCGTCCTTCGATCGAGCACGTCGAGCCCGTCCAGCTCCGGCGGGTGTCGGCACGGGCCGTCATCACCGTCATCGGTGGCGGCATCGCGGCCTACGTCATCCTCACGCAGCTGACCGAGTTCGACATCGCGACGATCTTCCGGCAGGCCGACTGGCGCTGGATGGTCGCGCTGGTCCTCGCGGCCGCGGCGACCTTCGCAGGCGCCTCGATCGCGCTCGCCGGCGCGTCGCCGATCCACCTGCGGTTCGTGCGCACCTACATGACCCAGCTCGCGGTCGCCTTCAGCGGGCTCGTCGCCCCGGCGGCCGTCGGCAACATCGCGCTCAACACCCGCTACCTGCAGACCTCCGGGCTCACGCCCACCCTCGCGGGCGCGAGCGTCGGCGTGGCCCAGGTGGCCCAGTTCTGCTCGTACTTCGTGCTGCTCGTCCTCTCGGGCGTGCTCGCCGGCACCGGCCCGTCGGTGTCGTTCAGCCCGTCACCGGTCCTCGTCGCCGTCATCCTGGCGGTCGTCATCGCGGCCCTGGGGCTCTTCGCGGTGCCGAGGGTCCGGGCCCTGCTGACCGAACGGGTGCTGCCCCAGGTGCGCTCGGCGATGCCGCAGGTGCTCGAGACCTTCCAGCACCCGCGCCGGCTGATGCTCCTGCTCGGCGGCGCGCTGCTGCTCGACACGTCGTTCGTCGCGGCCCTCGTGTTCGCCACGCGCGCCTTCGGTGCCGAGCCCAGCGTCGCGTCGGTCGCCGTGGTCTACTTCGCCGGCGCGATCGTCGGCTCGGCCGTGCCCACGCCCGGTGGCCTCGGCGGCATCGAGGCCGCGATGTCCTTCGGCCTCATCCAGATCGGGGTCGACAGTGCGGTCGCCGTGCCCGCCGTCATCCTGTACCGCCTCGCGACGTACTGGCTGCCGATCCCGTTCGGCTGGTTCTCGCTGAGCCGCCTCCAGAAGGTCGGCGCGCTCTAGCCCGTCCGGTGGCCGAGGCGCCGCGGAGGCGAACGGGCCCGGCCGTTAGGGTCGGGCCATGACGGTGCGTCGGATCATGGGCCTCGAGACCGAGTACGGCATCTCGGTGCCCGGCGACCCGATGGCCAACCCGATGTTCCTGTCCGGCCAGGTCGTCAGCGTCTACGCCGCCGCGCAGGGCATCCGCTCCAACCAGTCCAGCTGGGACTACGCCTTCGAGGACCCGCTGCGCGACGCCCGCGGCTGGCAGCTGGACCGGCAGACGGCCGACCCGAGCCAGCTGACCGACGTCGAGGACCCCACGCTGGCCAACGTCGTGCTGACCAACGGCGCGCGCTACTACGTCGACCACGCCCACCCCGAGTACAGCTCGCCCGAGGTCACCCTGCCGCGCGACGCCGTGACGTGGGACCGCGCCGGTGACGCCGTCGCGCTCGAGTCGGTGCGCCTGCTCGCCGCTCGGCCCGGACAGGCGCCGGTCAACCTCTACAAGAACAACGCCGACGGCAAGGGCCAGTCCTACGGCACGCACGAGAACTACCTCATGCCGCGCCGGACGCCCTTCGCCGACATCGTGCGCCACCTCATCCCGTTCTTCGTCAGCCGACAGGTGATCTGCGGGGCCGGACGCGTCGGCCTCGGGGTCGACAGCAGGGGAGCGGGCTACCAGATCTCCCAGCGGGCCGACTTCTTCGAGACCGAGGTGGGCCTCGAGACGACGCTCAAGCGGCCGATCATCAACACCCGCGACGAGCCGCACGCGGTCGCCGACCGGTACCGGCGGCTGCACGTCATCATCGGCGACGCGACCCACCTCGACGTCGCGACGCTCCTCAAGGTCGGGACCACCTCGCTCGTGCTCGGCATGATCGAGGACGGCCACCTGGACGCCGACTGGTCGGTGCGGCGGCCGGTCGCGGCCCTGCAGACCGTGTCGCACGACCCCGGCCTCACCGCGACGGTCGAGCTCGTCGACGGCCGCACCGTCACGGCGCTCGACCTCCAGTGGATGTACCTCGAGGCCGCCCGCGACTGGCTCGACGCGCGCGGCGACGACCCGGTGCCCGACGACACCGCCGAGGTCATGACGCGGTGGGAGGACGTGCTGACGCGGCTCGGGAGCGACGTGCGTTCGGCCGCCTCGATGGTCGACTGGGTCGCCAAGCTGCGGCTGCTCGAGGGCTACCGCTCCCGTGACGGCCTCGCCTGGGACGACCACCGGCTCGCCGCCATCGACATCCAGTGGGCCGACGTGCGTCCGGAGAAGGGCCTCGTGCACCGGCTGCGCGACCGCGGCAGCACCCTCGACCTCGTGACCCCTGAGCAGGTGCGTGCCGCCCGCACACGGCCGCCGGAGGACACCCGCGCGTGGTTCCGCGGCGAGTGCGTGCGCCGGTTCACGCCGCACGTCTTCTCGGCCAGCTGGGACTCGGTCGTGTTCGACGTGCCCGGGCACGCGAGCCTGCAGCGCGTGCCGATCCTCGACCCCGAACGCGGCACCCGGGCCCAGGTCGGCCCGCTGCTCGAGGAGAGCGAGGACGTGGCGGCGCTGCTGCGCGGCCTCGCGACGCCCGAGTAGGACTCCCGGTCGGTGCTCGGCGAAGCAGGACCCACGCGTTAGGGTCGTGGTGAGCGATGAGCCCACCTGCCTGCCGGGCTCACCAACACCCCAGGAGGTCGCCATGCCGGGTCAGGAGCACGCCAAGCCGCAGCGTCGTGAGGACGACCCGCCGGAGGCGCCCGACGCCCCGCCCGCCGCCCCGGCCGGCGCCGCGGTCAAGGAGGGCCTCGACGACGACATCGACACCGTCCTGGACGAGATCGACGGCGTCCTCGAGTCGAACGCCGAGGAGTTCGTCCGCGGCTTCGTCCAGAAGGGCGGCCAGTGACCCTTCCCGCGGCGGGCCGTCCGCGGCGGTTCGACGATGCCTACCTCGCGGTGGGCTCGTCGTCGTTCACCGAGTTCGTCTCGGCGTTCCGGCCCGAGCTGCTGCCGGCCGGGCGCCCCCTGCCGGCCGGTACGAGCATCGAGGCGCCCCACGGCACGACGATCGTCACCCTCCTCTTCGAGGGCGGCGTCGTCATGGCCGGCGACCGCCGGGCCACGATGGGCAACCTCATCGCCAACCGCGACATGGAGAAGGTCTTCGTCGCCGACGAGTACAGCGTCGTCGGCATCGCCGGCACGGCGGGCATCGCCGTCGAGCTGGTCCGGCTCTACCAGGTCGAGCTCGAGCACTACGAGAAGATCGAGGGCACGATCATGTCCCTCGAGGGCAAGGCCAACCGGCTCGCCTCGATGATCCGTGGCAACCTGGGCCTGGCCATGCAGGGCCTCACCGTCGTGCCCGTGTACGCCGGCTACGACCTCGACTCCGGCATCGGACGGATCTACTCCTACGACGTCACGGGCGGCTGCTACCCCGAGGCCGGGCACCACTCCACCGGGTCCGGGTCGGTGTTCGCCCGGGGTGCGCTGAAGAAGCTCTGGCGCCCCGGCATCGACGAGGAGCAGGCCGTGGCCATCGCCATCGAGGCGCTCTACGACGCCGCCGACGACGACTCCGCCACCGGCGGCCCCGACCTCGGCCGGCAGATCTGGCCGACCGTCTCGGTCATCGACCATGCCGGTGCGCGGTTCGTGGGCCAGCAGGTCCTCGAGGGCCACGTGCAGCGCGTGGTCGCCGCTCGGCGCGACAACCCCGGAGGCGCACGATGAGCATGCCGTTCTACGTGCCGCCCGAGCAGGTCATGAAGGACCGGGCCGACTTCGCGCGCAAGGGGATCGCGCGTGGCCGGTCGGTCGTCGTCCTCGGCTACGACGCGGGCATCGCCTTCGTCGCCGAGAACCCGTCGCGTGCCCTGCACAAGGTGTCGGAGATCTACGATCGCATCGCCTTCGCCGCGGTCGGGCGCTACAACGAGTTCGAGAGCCTGCGGGTGGCCGGCATCCGGTACGCCGACCTGCGCGGCTACTCCTACGACCGCACCGACGTCACGGCGCGGGCCCTGGCCAACACCTACGCCCAGACGCTCGGCGCCGTCTTCACCCAGGAGTCCAAGCCGTTCGAGATCGAGATCGTCGTGGCCGAGGTCGGCAGCGCGCCCGAGGACGACCAGATCTTCCGGCTCACCTACGACGGCTCGGTCGCCGACGAGCGCGGGTTCGTCGTCATGGGCGGCGCGAGCGACGCCGCCGAGGAGCGGCTCGGCACCCGCTGGCGGCCGGGCCTCGACCTCGGTGAGGTCCTCCGGGTCGCCGTCGACGTCCTCGGCCAGGGCGAGAACGGGGACCGGCGCACCCTCGACGCCTCGCAGCTCGAGGTGGCCGTCCTCGACCGCGGACGGCCGCGTCGCTCCTTCCGACGCGTCGTCGGACCCGTGCTGACGCGCCTGCTCGAGGGCGCCGCTCCGGTGCCCGAGGCCTCCGAGACACCGGAGGCACCGGCCGGCACCGTGGCGCCCGATGCGTCGGGCGACGACCCGACGACACCGGCGCCGTCCTGACGCCTGCGTGAACGACGGAGGCCGCCCACCTGCTGGTGGGCGGCCTCCGCCGCGTCCCCGGCCCTCGGCCGGGACGGGGTGTCAGCGACGCGTGCCGACGGTCCCGCGCTGGTAGTACGACGCCTGGTCCGAGCCGTAGGACGCCTTGCCCTCGGCGCCCTTCTCGGCGACGTCACCCTCGTCCGACGCGTCGGCGTCGGCCTCGTCGGCTCCGTCGGTCGCCTCGGCGGCGGGAGCGTCGTCCTGGG
>JAEWFB010000617.1 GCA_023389095.1 Actinomycetes bacterium | reverse complement strand
CGGGTTCGGTCGCATCAACGGCGAGACCGTCGGCGTCGTCGCGAACAACTCGCTCGTCAAGGGCGGCGTCCTGTTCACCGACAGCGCCGACAAGGCCGCCCGGTTCATCTGGCTCTGCGACGCCTTCGGCATCCCGCTCGTCTACCTCGCCGACGTGCCCGGGTTCATGATCGGCTCCGAGGTCGAGCGCGGCGGCATCATCCGCCACGGCGCGAAGATGGTCAGTGCTGTCTCGTCGGCCACCGTGCCGCAGTTCTGCGTCGTCGTCCGCAAGGCCTACGGCGCGGGCCTCTACGCGATGGGTGGTCCCGGTTTCGGGCCAGACGCGACGATCGCGCTGCCGACGGCCCGCATCGCCGTCATGGGACCGGAGGCGGCCGTCAACGCCGTCTACGCGAACAAGATCGCCGAGATCGAGCAGCAGCAGGGAGCGGAGGCCCGCGACGCGTTCGTCGCCGAGCGCCGCAAGGAGTACGAGGAGGACGTCGACATCGAGCGGCTCGCCGCGGACCTCGTCGTCGACGCCGTCATCGAGGCCGCCGAACTGCGCTCGGAGCTGACCCATCGTCTGGCCTATGCTTCCCGGCGTGACCGTCATTTCAGCGACCGCCGACGCTCCGTCCCGCCGGTCTGAGTCGCGTCTCGGTCACCGCCTCGAGAACCCCGACCGGGTGAGCGAGGCGCGCCAGCCGTTCTGGCGACGCTTCCCCGTGTGGTTCCCGTTCGCGGTCTACGCGGTCTCGCGGGTCTTCGTGCTCGTCGCGGGCACGTACCTCGCCCGGTACCAGATCCCGCTGCCCATCGGCACCGCGAACATCCGCATCTTCTACCCGTCGCAGGCCGACCCCGGCTACCTCGTCGCCATGACGAACTGGGACGGGCAGTGGTACCGGGTCATCGCCGAGCACGGGTACCCGGCGGTGCTCCCGCGCGCCGGCTGGGGCGGCATCGACATGAACCCGTGGGCCTTCTTCCCGGTGTTCCCGATGACCGCCGGGCTGATCATGAAGGTGACCGGCCTGCCGTTCCTGCTCGTCGGGCCGCTGCTCTCGACGCTCATCGGCTTCGTCGCGATGCACATGCTCTTCAAGCTCGTCGACGAGGTCGTCGGCCGCTGGGAGGCCATCGTCGCCGTCGTCGCGACGTGCTTCTACATCGCCTCGCCCGCCTTCTCCGCGTCGTACACCGAGTCGACGGCCCTGCTCGGCGTCACGACGACGCTGTGGCTGCTGCGACGCCGGCAGTACGCCTGGGTCGTCCTCGCGCTGCTCGTGCTGTCGCTGAGCCGCAACGTCGTCATCGCCATGGTGCCGGTGATCCTCGCGCACGCCGTCGTGCGCTGGTGGAAGAAGGACGAGGGCACGCACCCCGTGCGGTTCCGCTGGCTCATGGCCGCTCTCGCCGCCTACGCGGGCGCCCTCACCTGGCTGTGGCCCACGATCGTGTCGATCGCGACCGAGACACCGGACGCCTACAACCAGACCATGCTGGCCTGGAACATCCAGACCAAGGTCAAGCTCTACCTCTGGTGGAACCTGCTCTACGACTACTGGGGCGTGTTCGGCCAGGTGCTCGGCGTCGTCGGGGTCGCGGCCTTCACGTGGTTCATGCTCTCGCGCCACTCGTGGCGCTGGGGCCCGGAGATCTGGGGCTGGGCCGGGGCCTACCCGGCCTACATCCTGCTCGTGACGAGCACGACGCCGAGCCGGATCCGCTACGCGATGCTCGCGTTCCCGATGACGCTCGTCATCGCATGGTTCCTCAAGCTGCCCCGGATCGCGCGGTACCGGTACTGGGTCCTCGGCCTCATCGTCGTCGCGGGGGTGGCGCAGATGTGGTGGTGGACGGAGAACTACCTCGTCATCGAGAACCTCACCGACGACCTCTACCCCTGACCTGCGACCTGACAGCCGTCAGGTGCGCGCCCGTCCCACGACGTCGAACCACTCGATGCCGGCATCGGCGAGCAGCTCGCGCAGCAGGGGCAGGGACAGGCCGACGACGTTGTGGTGGTCACCCTCGACGGCGGTGACGAACGGCCCACCGAGGCCGTCGATGGTGAAGGCGCCGGCGACGGTGAGCGGTTCGCCCGTCGCGACGTAGGCCTCGATCTCCTCGTCGGAGAGCCGGGCGAAGTGCACCGTCGTCGAGGCGGTCGCCCCGAGCGTCGCCCCGCCGTCCTCGTGGTCGTCGATGACCCAGTGCCCCGTGTGCAGCACGCCGGAGCGCCCGCGCATCCGACGCCAGCGCGCGACCGCCTCGGCCGCGTCCGCCGGCTTCCCGTGCATCTCGCCGTCGAGCTCCAGGACCGAGTCGCAGCCGACGACGACGGCCGGGAGGTCGGACCGGGCGGCGACGTCCTCGGCCTTGGCCCGGGCCAGGAGCAGCGCGATGTCGGCGGGCTCCAGCGGCCCGTAGCGCTCGGTGGCCTCGGCGACGGCGAGGTCCTCGTCGACGCCGCTGACGACGACGACCGGATCGATGCCGGCCCGGCGCAGCGTCTCGAGCCGCGCCGGCGACGCGGAGGCGAGGACGACGGTGACGCGGGCGGGCTCAGCCGGGACGTGGAGGGGTTGGGTCGCCATGCGGGCAGCATACGGGCCGGCTGCCCCGGCCTCGGGCAGACGTCGGGCCGCTCCTCCGGCGACGAAGGAGCGGCCCGGTTGCGATGCGACGGAGCCCCGTGGACAGACCAGCCTTCCCTGTGACTGGTCCGTCCGCGGCCGCGCACGCGGCGCCGCCCCCTGCGACGGCGCCCGGCCAACGTAGCCGGGCGCCGCCGTCAGGTCACGCCGGGAGCGGGTTCGTTGCACGAACCTGCAACGAACCGGTCATCAGGCAACTTCTCGGGCGTCCGCCGCGTCTCGGTGCACCTGCGTCCGCGCACCTGCGTCCGTGCACCCTGGAGCCGTGCGCCCCGCGGGCTCAGCCGCCGAGCACCGCCTCGCGCAGCGTGTCGAGGCCGACGCCGCCCACGTCGAGCGCGCGACGGTGGAACGCCTTCAGGTCGAAGCCGTCGCCCTCGCGCTCCTTGACCTCGTCGCGCAGCTGGAGCCACAGGCGCTCGCCGATCTTGTAGCTCGGTGCCTGGCCGGGCCAGCCCAGGTACCGGTTGAGCTCGTAGCGCAGGACCTTCTCGTCCATGAAGCCGTAGCGGGTCAGGTACGTCCACGCCTTGTCGTAGTCCCACGCACCGCCGCCGACCTCCTCAGGGGCGTCGAAGCCGCAGTGCACGCCGATGTCGATGACGACGCGGGCGGCCCGCAGCGACTGGCCGGCGAGCCAGCCCATCCGGTTGCCCGGGTCGTCCATGTAGCCGAGGTCGGCCATGAGGCGCTCGGCGTAGAGGGCCCAGCCCTCGCCGTGGCCGGACACCCACGACTCGAGGCGGCGCCACCGGTTGAGCAGCTCGGAGCGGTAGACCGTCTGCGCGACCTGGAGGTGGTGTCCCGGGACGCCCTCGTGGTGGACCGTCGTCAGCTCGGTCCACGTGCGGAAGACGGTGTTGCCCTTGGGGACCGACCACCACATCCGTCCGGGGCGGCTGAAGTCGTCGGACGGGCCGGTGTAGTAGATGCCGCCGGTCTGCGTCGGGGCGATGAGGCACTCGATGCGCTGCACCGGCTCCGGGATGTCGAAGTGGACGTCCTTGAGGTCGGCGATGACGGCGTCGGCGCGCTCCTGCATCCACGCCTTGAGGGCGTCGGTGCCGTGCAGGGTGTAGCGCTCGTCGGCGTCGAGGATCTGCACGCCCCGCCCGACGCCGGCGCCGGGCTCGAGCCCGTCGGCGATCTCGAGCATCTGGGCGTGGAGGTCGGCCACCTGCTGCTGGCCCCACCGATAGGTCTCCTCGAGGTCGACCGTGGCCCCGAGGAAGTAGCGCGACTCGAGCTGGTAGCGCTCGCGCCCGCACGCGTCGGCCTCCGGGGCGTGGGGGAGCAGCTCGGCCTCGAGCCAGTCCGCGAAGCGGCCGTAGGCGTCGCCGGCGGCGCGGGCGTTCGTCTCCAGGAGCTCGCGCTCGGGGCCGTCGAGCGGCTGCTCGTCCACTGTCGCCGTGCCGACGACGGTGCTGAAGTAGCCCTCGTCGCCGAGCAGGTCGCGGGACTGCTCGACGCACGCGACGACCTGCCGGCGCGGCGTCACCAGGCCCCGCCCGCGGGCGGCGAGCAGCGACTCGCGGTACTGGTCGAGCGCGGCGGGGATCCGCCCGAGCCGTTCGGCGATGGTGCGCCACTGCCCCCGGGTGTCGGTCGGCATGAGGTCGAAGACGTCGCGGACCGACTGCAGGGGTGAGGCGATGATGTTGAGCGACATCTCGTCGAGGCCCGCGGCGTAGCGCTCCTCCGCGACGCCGAGCCGCTCGGTCATGGCCGCGACGGTGACGCGGTCGACGTCGTCGGCCGGCGTCGCGGAGTCGAGCGCGTCGAGGGTGCGCCGGCGCAGCTCCGACATCGCTGCGTGTCCCGCCGGGGAGAGGTCGTCGATCTCGTTCTCGCGTCCCGGCACCCCGAGGTAGGTGGCGCTCATGGGGCTGAGGTCGACCATGGCCTCGAAGTAGGTCTCGGCGATGCGGTCGACGTCGGTCTGGGGGCGCGTCGTGGGCGCCGTGCTCGTGGTGGTGTCAGTCACCCGCCGAACGTATCCCAGACCCCCGTGGGGCCGGCCAGGGTTTTCCGGGCGCGTCGGGGCGGAGCGTGGCCCCACGCGTCGGACGGTTCAGTCCGAGCCGTTGCCCCCGGAGCTGCCGCCGGAGCTGCCGCCGGAACTGCCGTCGGAGACGAACAGGACGAGCTGGCCGCTGCGGGTCGTGGCTCCCGCGCCGGGGTAGGTGCCGACGACGGTCCCCTGGTCGGCGGAGGCGGGCAGCTGGACCCGCTGGACCTTGATGCCCTGCTGCTGGACCCAGGTCTCGACGTCGTCGGCGGGTGCGCCGACGAAGCCGTTCGGCACGGTCCACGGCTTGGCGTCCTTGCCCTTGACCCCACCCTTGCTGACGACGAGGGCCACGGTGCCGCCCTTCGGCACGGTGCGCCCGGCCCGCGGGTAGGTGGCGAGGAGCTCGCCCTCGGGCGCCTGGGACCGCACGTCGACCTGCTGCACCGTGAGGCCGAGCGCCTCGAGCTGCGCCTGCGCGTAGCCCGGGTCGCCGCCGACGAGGCCGCCGGGGATCGTGACGCCGTCACCCTGGGAGCCCTGCCCGTCGCCCTGGCCGGTGTCGGTGGGGGCCGGGTCGGTGGTGACCGGGGCGGCGGTCTGCGTCGGTGGCGGGCTGGGCTGCTGCGGCGCGCTCGTCGTGGCCGCGGTCGCCGCGGGACGCTTCGTCGACGACGCCGTCGCCGGGGCCTGCGTGTCGGAGGTGAGCGTGTACACGACGGCGCCGACGAAGACGACGGCGAGCACGGCCGCGACGGCGAGGCCGGAGGCGACGGCCGCGACCGGACAGGGCTCGGCGGGGTCGGCGCCGACGAGCTGGGACAGCAGCAGGGGCCACGCCGCGTCGAGGTCCGCGCGGTGCAGGTCGAGGTGCGCTCGCGCGCCCCCGAGGGCGAGGTGCTCGCGA
>JAEWFB010000571.1 GCA_023389095.1 Actinomycetes bacterium | reverse complement strand
CCGGTGCGGTGCAGCGAGGACGGGTTGCCGACGACCGCGAGCTGACGGGTCATCGCGTCGAGCGCCGCGGGCAGCATCGGCGTCGTCGCGGCATGGTCGAGGTACGCGGTCACCGCACGATTCTAGGCCGTGACGCGTCGCCGCCCGGCCCCGCCGCCGGGGGACGAGGCGGGCGCCCGCCGGCGCCCCCACCTGCCCGCCAGGTGGCTACCGGCCGTAACCCACGCGGGCGCGGCCTCGTTGTCGGGTCACCCTGTCGCCGGGAGCCCGGCGGCAGCCACCGGCAGAGAGGGAACCATGTCCGGCACGACCAGAACCCGCCTCCGCACCGCCGTCGCCGTGGGCGTCGGCACCGTCGCGCTCGTCGCCTCCGGCCTGACCGGAGCCGTCACCGCCGGCGCGGCCGCCCCGTCCGACGGCCTGTCCTCGGCGCTCGGCAGCGCCACCGGCGCGAGCAGCTCGAACAGCTCGAGCAGTTCGGGCGGCATCGCGCCGCTGTCGCCGTGGCTCGCGCGCCATTGGTCGGCGTTGTCCGCGCTCAGGCCCACGACCGTGCTCGTCCACGGCACCGACGTCGCCGCCGCGCGTCGTGCCGCCACGGCATCGGGCCTCGTCGTGCGCGAGAGCTTCGACAAGATCGGCGTCGTCGTCGCGGCCGGCCTGCCCGCCCAGATCGCCGCCGCCCGTGCGGTCCCCGGCGTCACGTACGTCGAGGGCAACGAGCCGATCTCGATGTTCCTGTCCACGTCGAACACGGCGACGCGCGGCTCGGAGGCGCGCGCCACCCTGACCGGCGCCAACGGCAAGGCCCTCGACGGCTCCGGCGTCAGCGTCGCGGTCATCGACTCCGGCGTCGACCCGAGCCACCCGTTCCTGCGCAACCCCGACGGCAGCTCGGCCGTCGTCAAGAACCTCAAGATGGTCTGCGACCCGCTCGAGGTGCTCCCCTGCCAGCCCGTCGATGCCGGCAGCCTCGACACCGACCTGCTCTCGGTCGGCGGCCACGGCATGCACGTCAACGGCATCGTCGCCGGTCGCGACGTCACGCTGTCCGACGGCACGAAGATGCACGGGGCGGCGCCCGGCGCCAGCCTCGTCAGCCTCAGCACCGGCGCGGTCCTGTTCATCGTCGGCGCCGACTCGGCCCTCAACTGGGTTCTGGAGCACCACGCCGCCCCGTGCGGCGCGGGCGTCCCGGCGAGCACCTGCCCGCCGATCAAGGTGACGAGCAACTCCTACGGTCCGACCGGCGGCGGTGAGTTCGACCCGAACTCGGCCACGGTCAAGCTCCAGCGCCAGCTCGTCAAGGAGGGCGTCGTCTCGGTCTGGGCCAACGGCAACGACGGCGGCGACGGCTCGACCAACCTGTCCAACCCGCCCGGGCAGGACCCGACGCCCGGCATCCTGTCGGTCGCCTCGTACAACGACGAGAACACCGGCACGCGCAACGGCCCGGTCAGCACCTTCAGCTCGCGGGGCAAGCGGGGACAGCTCTCGAGCTACCCCGACATCTCCGCCCCCGGCGAGAACATCACGTCCTCCTGCCGCATCTACCTGCCGATCTGCTCCACCGGCGGCGACCCGCGCGACGGCGGCGACTACAACACGATCAGCGGCACCTCGATGGCGACGCCGCACATCTCCGGCATCGTCGCGCAGCTGTTCCAGGCCGACCCGGCGGCCACGCCCGCCCAGGTCGAGGCCGCCATCGAGTCGTCGGCATACAAGTACACCAACGGCGCCGCCTACGAGCCCGACGCGAACGGCAACGGCACGACGTCCTACGACAAGGGCCACGGCCTCGTCGACGTCGTCGCGGCGGTGGCGGCCCTCACGCGGTGACCCCGGGCGCCAGTGGTCCGGTGGACCCCTCCTCCCCGGAGGGGCCCACCGGCCCGACGCGCGCGGGAGCCCGGCCACCCACGGGTGGGCGGCCTATCATCGGCGGCATGGGTGACAGGCACGAGGACACCGGCGGCAGCACCCTGCACGCGCCCACGGCCCACCGGGCCGTCACCGCCCTCGCCTGCCCGGTCATCGCCTACTTCGTCGCGCGGCTGCTCGTCCGCTTCGTGCCGGCCGTGCCCGAGGTGGCCGCCTACGCCGGGTGCCTCGCGCTCGGGCTCCTGCTCGCGGTGCGGGCCTGGCGCGCCCGCGTCGAGATGGGCCCGGACGCGTTGCGCGTGCACAACATGCTCTCGTCGACCACGGTCGAACGACGCGTGGTGCGCCGGGTGTCGAGCGCCGGGCGCATCGAGTTCCGGCGCGGCTCCGAACGCCTGACCCGCCTGCCGTGCGAGGCGCTGCAGGGTCCGTGGTGGTCCTTCGGCTCGGGCGGGCGGCGCTACGTCGCCAACCGCGAGCGGCTGTCCAGCTGGACGCGGACCACCTCTCGCGTCGCCCGCGACGACGAGGGTGACGGTCCGGCGGGCGCGGCGGTCGCCTGAGCCGTCGGCCCGTGGTGCCCCCGGCGCCACACCGCTCGGCATGACGAGGGCCCCCGACCGTGATGGTCGGGGGCCCTCGTCGCGCGTCGGGCGCGGCTGCCGGAGCGGCCTCAGCCCTTGGCCGTCTTGATGGCCTCGGTGGCCTGCGGCAGGACGGCGAACAGGTCACCGACGACGCCGAAGTCGACGAGCTCGAAGATCGGCGCCTCGTTGTCCTTGTTGACGGCGACGATGGTCTTGGACGTCTGCATGCCGGCGCGGTGCTGGATGGCGCCGGAGATGCCGCACGCCACGTAGAGCTGCGGGCTGACCTGCTTGCCGGTCTGGCCCACCTGAGAGGTGTGCGGGTACCAGCCGGCGTCGACGGCCGCGCGGCTCGCGCCGACCGCGGCGCCGAGGCTGTCGGCGAAGTCCTCGACCTTGGAGAAGTCACCGCCGGTGCCGCGGCCGCCGGAGACGACGATCGCCGCCTCGGTCAGCTCGGGACGGCCGGTGGCCTGCTTCGGCTTGGACTCGGTGATCGTGGCGCCCTTGGCGGCCTCGGACGGCGTGAAGTCGACGACCTCGTCGGCGGCGGCCGCGGGGGCCTCCTCCGGCGTGGCCGAGTTCGGCTTCACGGCGATGATCGGCGTGCCCTGGGTGACCTTTGCCTGGACCGTGTACGAGCCGGCGAACACCGACTGCGTCGTGACCACCCCAGCGACGCCGTCGCCGGCCGCCTGCACGTCGACGGCGTCGGTGATGAGGCCGGACTCGGTCTTGATCGCGACGCGGGCCGCGATCTCCTTGCCCTCGGTGGAGGCCGCCACGAGGACGGCAGCGGGCGAGGTGGAGGCGACCAGCTGCGCGAGCAGCTCGGCCTGCGGCACGACGAGGTGGCTCGTGACGTCGTCGGACTCGACGCGGTACACCTTGGCCGCACCGTACTTGGCGAGGGTCTCCTTCGCGGCGTCGAAACCGGCGCCGACGAAGACGGCCGAGGGCTCGCCGAGGCGACGGGCGATGGTGAGCAGCTCGGAGGTCGTCTTGCGGACCGTGCCGTCGACGTGGTCGACGAGAACGAGGACTTCAGCCATGGTTCGTGGGTTCCCTTCTCTGGCTGGTGGGGTCAGACGAACTTGCGCTCGGACAGGAACGCGGCGAGCCTGCTGCCGCCGTCACCCTCGTCGGTGACGATCTCGCCCTGCGTGCGCGGCGGGCGGGCGGCGAAGGACTCGACCGTGGTCCAGGCGGCGTCGAGGCCGACCTGCGCGGCGTCGATGCCGAGGTCGGCCAGCGACCACGTCTCGACCGGCTTCTTCTTGGCGGCCATGATCCCCTTGAACGAGGGGTAGCGGGGCTCGTTGATCTGGTCGGTGACCGAGACGAGCGCCGGCAGCGTGGCCGTGATCGTCTGCGTCGACGCGTCGCCGTCGCGACGGATCGACACGTTGCCGCCCTCGACGCTCAGCTCGGAGGCGTACGTGACGGCCGGCAGGCCGAGGCGCTCGGCGAGCATCGTCGGGACGACGCCCATCGTGCCGTCGGTCGAGGCCATGCCGGTGACGACGAGGTCGACGTCTCCCAGCTTCTTGACCGCCTCGGCGAGCACGAGCGACGTGGCGGCGGCGTCGGAGCCGTGGATCGCGGCGTCGTTGACGTGCACGCCCTTGTCGGCGCCCATCTGCAGCGCCTTCTTGATGGCGTCCGCGGCGGCGTCGGGGCCGATCGTCACGACGGTGACCTCACCCTCGCCGGCCTCGACGATCTTGAGCGCCTCCTCGACGGCGTACTCGTCGAGCTCGGAGAGCAGGCCGTCGACGTTCTCGCGGTCGGTCGTGTTGTCGGAGGCGTTGAACGTGCGCTCGGCCTGGGCGTCCGGCACGTACTTCACACAGACGACGATGTTCATGGGTGAACGTCCTCTTCCGTAGCGGGTGGAGCGGTCTGATGGGGCTGCCGGAGGTCGCTCCGGCACTGCCGCCCATCCTCTCACTGAGCGGGCGCTTACTTCGCACGCCCCGGGCGTGACGCTCACCACGAGTGACGCCGGTCGCACGGTGGCAGGACGCGAGCACGCCTCAGACGGAGCCGGTCTCGAGGACGTGGAAGGCCGGCTGCTCGTAGGGGTGCGCGGCGCGCAGGGCCGCGACGACGGCGGCGCGGCGCTCACGCGGGACGGTCACCTCGACGCGGTGCTCGGGCAGCCTCTCGAGCTCACCGACGGCTCCCACCGCGGGGTGCGCGCCGGGGCCCGGCCGGAACTGCCCGGTGCCCTCGACGTACCAGGCGCACTCGGTGTAGTCGCCGATGGCGCCGGCACCCGCGGCGACGACCGCCGCGAGGACGTCCTCGGTCGACCCGACGGGCGAGTAGAACACGAGGACGTCCAGCGGCCGGGTCCTCTCAGGTCGCCACGGTCGAGCCACCGGAGCGGTCATCTCGGGTCAGCGACCCTCGAACTGCGCCTTGCCGGGGCCCTGCTCGACGAACGAGGTCATGCCGATCTCGCGGTCGCGGGTGCCGAAGAGGCCGGCGAAGAGCATCCGCTCGATCTCGAGGCCCGTCTCGAGGTCGACCTCGAGGCCTCGGTCGATGGCCTCCTTGGCGGCGCGGACGGCGTAGGTCGGGCCGCCGACGAAGGTGCCCGCCCACTCGCGGGCCGCGGTGTACACGTCGGCGGCCGGCACGACGCGGTCGGCCAGGCCGATGGCGAGCGCCTCCTGGGCGTCGACGAACCGGCCGGAGAAGATGATCTCCTTGGCGCGCGAGGCGCCGACGAGGCGCGAGAGCCGCTGCGTGCCACCGGCGCCGGGGATGATGCCGAGGAGGATCTCCGGCTGCCCGAGCCTGGCGTCGTCGGCCACGACCCGGAAGTCGCAGGCCAGCGCGAGCTCGCATCCGCCGCCGAGCGCGTAGCCGGTGATCGCGGCGATGACCGGCTTGGGGATGCGCGCGACCGACGTGATCGAGCTCGACAGCGGCGCCGAGCGGTCGACCATGTCGGTGTACGACATGGTCTGCATCTCCTTGATGTCGGCGCCCGCCGCGAAGACGCGCTCGCCGCCGTAGACGATGACGGCCTTGACGTCGGCGCGGTCGGTGGCCTCACTCGCCGCGGCCCGGATCTCCTCCTGGACCTGGACGTTGAGCGCGTTCATCTTGGGCCGGTCGAGGCGGATCGTCCCGATGCCGTCCTCGACCTCGAGCCGGACGAACTCGCCCATCGGGTCAGGCCTCGCCCGGGGCGACGGCGTCCTGGTCGAGCCAGGACTGGAAGAAGAAGCCGACGCTCTGCAGGATGTGGTTGACCGAGAGCGGCACGAGGATGTCGAGGTCGGCGTTCGGGGTGATGACGTGCTCGGCCGAGACGACGAGGCTCTCCTGGACGAGCGAGAGCTTGACGATGTTGAGCTGCATCGTGAGGTCGTTGCAGCGGGCGAGGCGCTCGTTGCGGTCGGGGGACACGGGCTCGGCGAGCTGCCACTGGCCGAAGAAGCGGACGACGGCCAGGTCACCCTCGGCGACGCGCGCGAACAGCGTCGTGCTCGTGCCCTCGTTGTCGACGATCGCGAACTCGATGTCGCCGTCGCCGTCGATGCTCGCCTCGATGCCGAGGCCCTTGAGGACCGCGATGACTCGGTCGCGCACCGGGGTGTCGGACGCCGGTGCACCGTTCGGGACGTCACCCGGGGAGCTCGGCATGAAGTTGGGCAGGGAGGTCGGGTCGGTCATGCGCACCACCGTAGACTGATCGCCCCGACCGACGCGAGGTGGCCCGTGCCCGAGCTGACCGTCGCCACCGTCAACACCTTCTCGGGCGCGCTGCTGACCCTCCCGGAGGGTCTCGGGCCCGTCGTCGCGGCCCGGCCCGACGTGCTCGCGCTGCAGGAGGTGCACCACCTCGAGGCCGCCGCCGTGGCGCGGGTGCTCGCCGCCGCGGGCCTCGTGCCGAGCGCCACGCACCTGCCCGCCGGGCTCGTCCTCGCGCACGACCCCCGACGCGTCCGTCTCGTGGGTCCCCCGCTGCGGACCACGCTCCAGCCGGCGGGGCCCCTGCTGCGGTGGTCGGACCACTGGCACGAGCGCGGCGCCCTCGCGGGGTCCTACTCCCTGCACGCCGACACCGACGGTGACGCGCATGTTTTCACCGTCGCCACGGCCCACCTCATCGTCTTCGCCCGGGCCCTCGCGCGCGGCACCCAGGTGCGGCGCCTGCACCGCGCCCTCGCCGACCCGCGCCTCGCCACCGGCCCCCTGGTGCTGGCCGG
>JAEWFB010000209.1 GCA_023389095.1 Actinomycetes bacterium | reverse complement strand
TCGGCGCCACCCGTGCTGGAAGGTATCCATCCGTGCTCACGTACATCCTCAGGCGACTCGCCCTCGCCGTGAGCGTCGTCCTGGCGACCCTGGTGTCGACGTTCCTCCTCTTCTTCGCCGCGCCGTCCGACCCGGCGCTGGCGCTGTGTCCCGACACGAAGTGTCCACCGGAGCGTCTCGAGGCCATCCGGACCAACCTGGGCCTCAACAAGCCGCTGGCCCAGCAGTTCACCGACTACTTCTCGGGGCTCTTCGCCGGTCGCGACTTCGTCTACGCCGGCGACCAGGTGCACTGCGGCGCACCGTGCCTCGGCTACTCGTTCGTCACGCGCCAGTCGGTCAACACCGAGCTGTTCTCGCGCTTCCCGAACACCGTGGTCCTCGCGATCATGGCTGCCGTCATCTTCCTGACGGTCGGCATCACGCTGGGCATCCTCGCGGCCGTGCGACGCGGCACGTCCTCCGACCGTGGCATCGTCGGTGTCTCGCAGGTCATCGGGGCGATCCCGTACTACATCCTGGCGCTCCTCGTCGCCCTGTACCCGGTGACGCTGTGGCACGTCCTCCCGCCGTACACCTCGCTCGACTCGGGCGTCGGTCCCTACATCGCCGGCATGTTGGCGCCCGCACTGATCCTCGGGCTCGTCACGTCGACGACGTACGTGCGCTACACCCGCAACTCGATGCTCGAGTCGCTGTCGATGGACTACATCCGGACCGCACGCTCGAAGGGCATCGGTGAGCGGCGCGTCCTCGTGCGGCACGGTTTCCGCGCGGCGATGAGCCCGATCCTGACGATCCTCGGCCTCGACATGGCCGCGCTGCTGACCGGCACCCTCATCACCGAGCAGATCTTCGGCGTCGACGGCATCGGCAAGCGCACCATCACCGCCTTCCGTGCCGACGACCTTCCCGTCATCATGGGCAGCGTCCTCATCTCGGCCGTCATCGTCGTGTCGATGAACCTCATCGTCGACATCGGCTACTCGTTCATCGACCCGCGAGTGAGGCTCTCGTGACCGCGACCACGACCAGCATCCAGACCCAGAGCGCCGAGGCCAAGAACGCCGGCGACGTCGTCCTCGACGTCAACGACCTCACCGTCCGGTTCCCGACGGAGGAGGGGGTCGTCAAGGCCGTCTCCAACCTGTCCTACCAGGCCCGGCTCGGCCGCACGCTCGCCATCGTCGGCGAGTCCGGTTCGGGCAAGTCGGTGTCGAGCATGGCCGTCCTCGGCCTGCACAACCCGAAGCGCACCGAGATCACCGGCAGCATCAAGCTCGACGGCCTCGAGCTCGTCGGGGCGCCCCGGCAGACCTTCCAGCAGATCCGCAGCACCAAGGCCGCGATGGTCTTCCAGGACCCGCAGTCCTCGCTGCACCCGTTCCACAAGGTGGGCAAGCAGATCGCCGAGGCCTACGCCGCGCACCACAGCGTGAGCAAGCAGGTCGCGATGAAGCGCGCCGTGGAGATGCTCGACCTCGTCGGCATCCCCAACCCGCAGCGCCGCGCCAACTCCTACCCGCACGAGTTCTCCGGCGGCATGCGCCAGCGCGCCATGATCGCCCTCGGCCTCGTCAACAACCCCAAGCTGCTCATCGCCGACGAGCCGACGACCGCCCTCGACGTCACGGTCCAGGCCCAGATCCTCGACCTCGTCAACGACCTGCAGAAGGAGTTCGGCTCCGCGGTCATCCTCATCACCCACGACCTCGCGGTCGTGGCCGAGACCGCCGACGACATCCTCGTCATGTACGCGGGCCGCGGCGTCGAGAAGGGTGACGCCAAGGAGGTGCTGGCCCAGCCGTCGCACCCGTACACCTTCGGGCTGCTCCAGTCGGTCCCGTCGCACTCCGAGGACCTCGACGAGCTCTCGACGATCCCCGGTTCCCCGCCGAGCCTGCTCGCGCTGCCCTCGGGGTGCTCGTTCAACCCGCGCTGTGCGTTCAAGGACCAGGTCGAGGGCGACGCGTGCTTCACGCAGCTGCCCGAGTGGCGCCCGACGCCGGGCCTGTCCAACCGCCAGATCCGTTGCCACCTCGAGGACCCGGTGGCCACCCTGCAGAGCGCCGAGGGAGCACGATGAGCGACCAAACGCTGCTGAAGGTCACCGACCTCCAGCGCTACTTCCCCTTCCGCGAGGTCCAGGGCCTGCGCATGGTCGAGGCCACCGTCAAGGCGGTCGACGGCATCAGCTTCTCCCTCAAGCAGGGCCAGACGCTCGGACTCGTCGGTGAGTCCGGCTGCGGCAAGTCGACGACCTCGCGCCTCGTGACCCGTCTCGACGAGCCCACCGGCGGCAGCGTCGAGTTCGAGGGCCGCGACATCACGCACCTCAAGGAGAAGGACCTCCGGTCCATCCGTCGCGACGTGCAGATGATCTTCCAGGACCCGTACTCCTCGCTGAACCCGAGGCACACGGTCGGCTCGATCCTCACGACGCCGCTCAAGGTGCACGGCCTGCACAAGGGCAAGGAGAAGGCCCGCGTCCAGGAGCTGCTCGAGCTCGTCGGGCTCAACCCCGAGCACATCAACCGCTACCCGTCCGAGTTCTCGGGCGGCCAGCGCCAGCGCATCGGCATCGCCCGCGCCCTGGCCGTCGAGCCGAAGCTCATCATCGCCGACGAGCCGGTCTCGGCCCTCGACGTGTCGATCCAGGCGCAGGTGATGAACCTGCTCACGAAGCTGCGCGACGAGCTCGACCTCGCGTTCATCTTCGTGGCCCACGACCTCGGCGTCGTGCGTCACTTCTGCGACCAGGTCGCGGTCATGTACCTCGGCAAGATCGTCGAGTACGGCGACAAGAAGAAGATCTACGAGGCGCCGGAGCACCCGTACACGCAGGC
>JAEWFB010000532.1 GCA_023389095.1 Actinomycetes bacterium | reverse complement strand
GTCTCGGCCGCCGTGCCCGTCGGGGACGCGGATCACGCGCCCGACGCAGCGGACGCGTCGGGGCTCGGCTGGCTGCCGCTGCTCGCGGGCCTGGCCCTGGCCCGGGCGATCGCGGCGACGACCGGGCGGGCCGGGCACGCCCTGGCGCCCCGGCTCAAGTGGCCCAACGACGTGCTGCTGCCCGAGGACGGCGACCGCAAGGTCAGCGGCATCCTGTGCGAGCTCGTCGACGTGCCGGGCCCGACACCGCGGCGGGCCGTCGTCGTCGGCACCGGCGTCAACGTCGACCAGGACCGCGACGAGCTGCCCGTCGACACGGCCACCTCCGTGGCGCTGACCGGGGTGCGGGTGCGACGCGAGGACCTCGTCGTCGCCTACCTCCACGAGCTGGCCGCCCTCGTCGGCACCGGCGTCGGGGCCCGCCTCGGGGCCGACGGCGCCCGCGACGCCTACCGCGAGGCCTGCGCGACCCTGGGGCAGGTGGTGCGCGTGCACCTGCCGGTCGGGGAGCCCGTCGAGGGCACCGCCGTGGCCGTCGACGACACCGGCGCCCTCGTCGTCGACACCGCTGCCGGCCGGCGCGCCTTCGCCGCCGGCGACGTCGTGCACGTGCGTCGGCGCTGAACGAAAGGGTGCTGGCATGATCGGCCCCATGACGGAGCCGGGCCCCGACGGCGAAGACGCCGAGGAGCGGGCCACCCGCGACTACACCGAGCAGCTGCTCGGGCGGCCGCTCGAGCTGCGTCGCCGCGACGTCAGCCGTGGTGCGGAGGTGTCGCTGCTGTCGGCGCGCCGCTTCTGGCACGCGCTCGGCTTCCCGGTCGTCGACACCGACGACGAGCTGTTCACCGAGGCCGACCAGCGGGCCCTGACGGCCGTGGCCGCGATCGTCCGCGACGGCCTGCTCGACGAGACCACGGCGCTCGCGATGACCCGGGCCTTCGCGCGCTCCACGGACCGCCTCGCCGGCTGGCAGTCCCAGCTCATCGCCGAGGCCGTCGAGTCCGAGTGGTCGGCCGCCCACGCCGACGACGAGCACGACGAGGGGGAGTCGCGCGCGGTGCCCGGCATCGAGACCGCCGAGGAGACCGCTCGCCGCCTCGCCGCGCTCACCGACCGGCTCGAGCCCCTGCTCGTCTACGCGTGGCGACGGCACCTGTCGGCGACGGTGTCGCGCATGCTCGCCGACGCCGACCCCGAGTCCTACGGCCTGACCAAGATGCGCTCCGTGGGGTTCGCCGACCTCGTCAACTTCACGGCCCTCGTGCGGCGGATGTCCGAACGTGACCTCGCCCGGCTCGTCTCGCGCTTCGAGGCGCTGTCCGCCGACGTCATCACCGCGCACGGCGGCCGTCTCATCAAGACCGTCGGCGACGAGGTGCTCTTCACGACCGTCGGGGTCGGTCCCGCGGCTGCCATCGCCCTCGACCTCGTGGAGACCATGACCGAGGACGACGTGCTGCCCGACGTGCGCTGTGGGATGGCCCGCGGCCCGATCATCTCCCGCCTCGGCGACGTCTTCGGCACCACCGTCAACCGGGCCTCGCGCCTGACCGCCGTCGCCCAGGCCGGCACCGTCCTCGTCGACGCGACGCTGGCCCGAGAGCTCGCGGCGATGTCGGGCTTCGAGCTGACCGGCCAGCGCCGTCGCATCCTGCGCGGCGTCGGACCGGTGACGCCCTCGCTGCTGCGCCGCGCGCCGGCCACCGGGCGCCGCACGTCCTGACCACCACCCGCCACCTCGCACCGCCGCCAGGAGACCCGCCGTGACCAGCCCGACCAGCCAGCCCGACCAGACAGCCACCCCGGACCAGCTCGTCCGCGTCGAGCACTTCGACGAGCCGTCCCTGGCGCACGTCGCCGAGATCGTCCTCGACCGGCCCGCGGCCATGAACGCCGTCTCCACCGACATGGCCCGGGCGATCGCCGCGGCCACCGACGCCGTGGCGGCCGACGCGTCGGTGCGCTGCGTCGTGCTCACCTCGAGCCACCCGAAGGCCTTCTGCGTCGGCGCCGACCTCAAGGAGCGCAACGCCTTCACCGACGCCGACCTCATGGAGCAGCGTCCCGTGGCGCGGGCCGCCTACGGTGGCGTGCTCGGGCTGCCGGTGCCGGCCATCGCCGCCGTCGACGGGTTCGCGCTCGGTGGCGGGTTCGAGCTGGCGCTGTCGTGCGACGTCGTCGTCGCCGGCGACGCCGCCACGGTCGGGCTGCCCGAGGTGGGCGTCGGCGTCATCCCCGGCGGGGGTGGCACCCAGCTGCTCGTCCGCCGCGTCGGGTGGTCCCGGGCCGCCCGGGCGATCTTCACCGCGGCCCGCCTCGGGGCGGCCGAGGCGCTGGAGCTCGGCGCCGTCGATGAGGTGGTCCCGGCGGGCACCGCCCGCACCCGGGCGCTGGAGCTCGCGGCCGTCATCGCGGCCAACTCGCCCGTCGGGCTGCGCAACGCCAAGCGGGCCATGCGCCTCGGCGCCGACGTCGACCTCGCGGCCGGCCTCGAGATCGAGGACGCGTGCTGGCGCGCCACCGCCTTCTCCGGCGACCGGCGCGAGGGCGTGGCGGCCTTCGCCGAGAAGCGGCGCCCGGAGTGGCCGGGGCGCTGACCCGGAACGCGTCCGGGGGGAACCTCGAGGCGACCCGCGCCGGTCGCCGCGGAGCGTCGGTGGGTGCGTGCGAGTGCGAATCGTCCCTTTGTCGATAGGCTGCCCACGGCCGGCCCGGACCACCCCCGGACCGCTGGGACGATCCGGACGACCCGGACAGCCCGGTGGCGGCCGCGAGCGATGTGAGGACGGTGACATGACGCGAGTGCTCCTGGCGGAGGACGATCCGGCCATCTCGGAACCGCTGGCGCGGGCGCTGCGGCGCGAGGGGTACGACGTCGACGTGCGCGAGGACGGGTCAGCCGCCCTCGACGGCGCCAAGGAGAACCCCGACCTCGTCCTGCTCGACCTCGGCCTGCCCAAGATCGACGGCCTCGAGGTGTGCCGGCGGATCCGCGCCGAGGGCCGCACCATCCCGGTCCTCATCCTCACGGCCCGCGCCGACGAGGTCGACACCGTCGTGGGCCTCGACGCCGGGGCCGACGACTACGTGACCAAGCCGTTCCGCCTCGCCGAGCTGCTGGCCCGGGTGCGGGCCCTGCTGCGACGCACGCCCACCGAGGTCGTCGCCTCCGGCGAGCTGGTCCGCATCGACTCCGACGGCCGCCGCGCCTGGTTCAAGGGCCAGGAGCTGCAGCTGACGGCCAAGGAGTTCGACCTGCTCCGGGTCCTCGTGCGTGAGCAGGGCAAGGTCGTCTCCCGCGAGCAGCTGATGCGCGAGATCTGGGACACCGCGTGGTTCGGGTCGACCAAGACGCTCGACATGCACATCTCGGTCCTGCGGCGCAAGCTCGGCGACGACGCCACCTCGCCGCAGTACATCGCCACCGTCCGTGGCGTCGGCTTCCGCTTCGAACGTCCCCAGGCGGAGTGAGATGAGGCGCCTGCTCGACCGGATGACGTTCGTCGTCGTGGGGGTCACCGCCGGGCTGTGCCTCGTCCTCGCCACGGGCGTCGTCTGGTGGAGCCTCACGCAGCAGCCCGACCAGGTCGCGGCGTGGCTCGACCCCGACCCGCTCGTGGCCGTCGGCTGGTTCGCGGCCGCGATGGTGGCGGTCGCCGCCGTGTCGGCCGGCGGTGCTTTCGTGGCGACCCGGGCCTGGCGCCAGCGCGTCGAGGACGCCTCCCAGCAGCTGCTCCATCTCGCCTCGCGCTTCGCCAACGGCGAGGCGCGCCTGACGCCGGTCCACTCCGGCATCTCCGAGATCGACGAGGTGTCCGGTGTCATGACGCGCCGGGCCCACGACATGACCAAGTCGCTCGCCGCCGAGCGCGACTTCGCCGCCGACGCCAGCCACCAGCTGCGCACGCCCCTCACCGCCCTGCTCATGCGCCTCGAGGAGATCTCCGAGACCGACGACGCCGAGGTGGTCAAGGAGGAGGCGAACATCGCCATCGCCCAGGTGGAGCGGCTGACCCGCGTCGTCGACGACCTCCTCGGGCGGGCACGGGGCTCTGGTGGTCCCTCCCCGGCGGTGTCCCTCGACTCGGTCATCGCCGCGCTGCAGCGCGAGTGGCAGCCGGCGTTCGAGCAGGCCCGGCGCTCGGTGCGCGTCCGCGGCGAGCGGGGCCTCTTCGTCCGGTCGACGCCGGTGGCGCTGTCGCAGATCCTCTCGACGCTGCTCGAGAACTCCCTCGTGCACGGCCGGGGCACGGTCGACATCCACGCGCGACGCTCCGGCCCGTCGGTCATCGTCGAGGTCAGCGACCAGGGCGACGGCGTGCCCGCCGCGATGGCCCCGCACATCTTCGAGCGGTCGGTCAGCAGCGGCGCCGGCGGCAGCACCGGGCTGGGGCTGGCGCTGGCCCGCGACCTCGCCGAGTCCAACGGCGGACGCCTCGACCTCGTGCAGGCCCAGCCGGCGCGGTTCGCCCTGTTCCTGTCCGAGGCCGAGACCGACTGAGTCCTGGCTGGACGGACCCCCGGGTGTTCCCTGCCGAACCTGCAGGAGCGTCCGGGAAGCCGGGGTAGGGTGCGCCCGTGAGGCGCGTGCACCACTTCCTGTTCGTGCGCCACCGCCACAACTGGGTGCTGCTCTTCCGGTTCGGGGCCGTGGGCGTCTCCGGCGTGCTCGTCAACATGGTCACGCTGATCCTCGTC
This sequence comes from Actinomycetes bacterium, assembly GCA_023389095.1. Taxonomy (GTDB): domain Bacteria; phylum Actinomycetota; class Actinomycetes; order Actinomycetales; family Dermatophilaceae; genus Monashia. The sequence goes on along the minus strand of JAEWFB010000532.1, from coordinate 606 downwards.
AAGAAGCTCGGCCCCGACGAGCACGACGCCATCCTCGCGCTGCCGGGCACCGACTACCACGTCCGCTGGTACCACGTGTACTCGACGATCGCGTTCCTCGTGGCCAACCTGTGGAACTTCCAGCTCAACCGGTCCTGGACCTTCCGCACGAGCCGGCGCTCGCCGTGGCTGCGCGAGTACCTGCCGTTCCTCGCGGTCGGGCTGCTCGCCCAGGTGGTCGGCCTCGTGCTGCTGACCCTCCTCATGCACCCCAGCTCCGCGCTGCACCTGCCCGAGTCGGTGTTCGACAACTCGACGGGCTTCCGCACCCGCCTCTACTGGGCCCAGCTCATCGTCATCGCCGTGACCACCCCGGTCTCGTTCGTGCTCAACAAGATGTGGACGTTCGCCGCCGTGCGCACCCACCACCCCGACCTCGCCGACCCGAGCCACGCCGAGGCCGTCCTCGCCGAGCCGGGCGAGCGGCCGGGAGAGCCCGCGGGCGTCGCGCGGGCCGCCTCGGCCGGACCGGACGCTCGCGCCTGAGCGGGCGCGGCTACGCTTGGGCGCCGTGAGCCAGCCCAAGCGCGCCCCCGGAGGATTTCCCGTCGTCGGCGTCGTCGGCGG
>JAEWFB010000525.1 GCA_023389095.1 Actinomycetes bacterium | reverse complement strand
GTACACGCCACGGAGCAGCCCCAGGAGCGTGGGCCTCACCGCCGCGCTCCCGTCGTGGCGCCGGTGGTCGGCTGCTGCACCGGGCGGGGGGTCGACCGCGCCCGCGGCACGAGGACGGCGACGACGTCGATGGCGTCGACGTCGACCGCCGGCCGCACGGTGGCGGTGCGGGCCATGCGTCCGCCCTCCGGGTCGACGTCGGTGACGGTGCCGACGAGGATGCCTGCGGCATAAGGACGCTCGTCGACGCTGCCGAGCGTGCGCACGACGTCGCCGACGAGGGGGGTGCCGGGCTGGACGAACGACAGGGTGAGCGTCCCCCGCGGCCGCACCTCGCGGTCGGCGGTGCCGGGCGGCGCGAGGGTCGCGAGCATGCCCGAGGGCCCGACGCGCACCCCGACGACCGCGCCGGTCGACCCGAGCACCTGCACGTCGCTCGTCCACGGCGACACCGACACGACGCGCCCGACGAGGCCCTCGGGCGCGACGACGGTGGAGTCGGGCTCGACCCCGTCGCGCGCACCGACGTCGAGCGTCAGGCTGCGACCGCCGAGCGGCTCGAGGGCCGTGCCGACGACGCGGCCGGGCACGAAGGTGTGGCCGACGAGCGCCTCGGCGCCGAGGACCGAACGGACGCGGTTCGCCTCCTCGAGCGCGTGCTGCTGGTCGGCGACGACCGCCCGGAGGCGGACGTTCTCGGCCTCGAGGCGGGCGAGGTCGCCCGATGACGCGCCGGCGAGGAGGCGCTGGACCGGACCGACGGCCACGCCGGACGCGCGGCGCACCGCGTCGGTCACACCCGAACCGGCGAGGTCGGCGACGAGCAGGAGCAGGGTCACCGCCACGAGCAGGCCGAGCAGGTGGCGGCGGGTGCGGTCGTCCACGGTCAGCCGCGCGGGTCGCCGACGAGGATGCGCTCGAGGCTGGAGAAGTCGTCGACACAGCGGCCGGCGCCGCGCGCCACCGCCCGGAGCGGGTCGTCGGCGACGTGCACCGGCACCCCGAGCTCGTGGCGCATCCGCTCGTCCAGGCCCCGGAGCAGGGCGCCCCCGCCGGTCAGGGTGATGCCACGGTCGAGGATGTCACCGGCCAGCTCGGGCGGGCAGACGTCGAGCGTGGCCCGGACCACCTCGATGACCTGGAGCACCGGCCCCTCGATGGCGCGGCGCACCTCGGCGGAGCCGACCTGGACCGTCTTGGGCAGGCCGGTGGTGAGGTCACGGCCGCGCAGCCGGGTGGTCAGCTCCTCGCGCAGCGGGAAGACCGAGCCCACGGCGACCTTGAGGTCCTCGGCGCTGCGCTCGCCGAGCAGGAGGGAGTACTCGCTCTTGACGTGGCTGACGAGGGCGTCGTCGATCTCGTCGCCGGCCACCCGCAGCGAGGTCGAGGTGACGATGCCGCCGAGGCTGATGACGGCGACGTCGGTGGTGCCGCCGCCGATGTCGACGACCATGCTGGCCGCCGTGTCGTAGACCGGTAGGCCGGCCCCGATGGCGGCCGCCATCGGCTCCTCGAGCATGTAGACGCTACGCGCCCCGCAGCGCGTCGCGGCGTCCTCGAGGGCGCGGCGCTCGACGCCGGTCACCTCGCTCGGCACGCAGAGCACCATCCGCGGGCGGACGAGGCGCGACGTGCGGACCCGGTCGATGAACCAGCGCAGCATGCGCTCGGTCTCGTCGGCGTCTGAGACGACGCCGTCGCGCAGCGGGCGCACCGCCCGGATGGTGCCGGGTGCGCGCCCGAGCATCTCCTTGGCCCGCGTGCCGGCGGCGACGAGGCGCCCCGTACCCGCCTCGACGGCGACGACCGACGGCTCCTCGAGCACGACGCCGCGTCCGCGGACGTGGATGAGCGTGTTCGCCGTCCCCAGGTCGACCGCGAGGTCGCGTCCCAGGGCCGGCCAGGTGCTCATGGCCGGGATTGTGTCGCGGCGCGGCGGTTGGACCGAGCCCATCCGGCGAGTGTCGCGCGATGCGTGACGGCCGAGGCCGAAGGGGCCTACGAGACCCGTGTGGCCACCGTGGTGCCGGTGACGCTCACGTGAGGCTCACGTGACGCTCGCGTGAGGCTCAGGCGACGCTCAGAGCGCCGGGAACCAGATCGAGATCTCGCGCGCGGCCGACTCGGACGAGTCGGAGCCGTGGACGATGTTCTGCTGCACCTTGGTGCCCCAGTCGCGACCGAGGTCACCACGGATCGTGCCGGGCAGCGCCTCGGTGGGGTTGGTGGCGCCGGCCAGCGCGCGGAAACCCTTGATGCAGTCCTCGCCCTCGATGACGACGGCGGCGACCGGGCCCGAGCTCATGAACTCGACGAGGGGCTCGTAGAACGGCTTGCCCTCGTGCTCGGCGTAGTGCGCGGCGAGCTGGTCGCGGGTCGGGGTCAGCACGTCGAGGCCGGCGAGCACGTAGCCCTTGCCCTCGATGCGGCGCAGGACCTCGCCGGTGAGGCCGCGGCGGAAGCCGTCGGGCTTGACGAGGACGAGAGAGCGTTCCGTGGTCACCCGTCCACCCTATCGGCCGGGTCGGCGGCCCCGCCCGCTGCCTCCTGCTGCCCCAGCGCCTCGCGCTCGCGACGCGCCATCTCGGCGTCGATCGAGGCGCCCTTGACGAGACAGGTGACCCAGAGGGCGAGGAAGAAGAGCCCGACGACGAGCATCATCGGCACGACGAGGGCGCTGACGAGCGTCAGCACCTGCACCGCCCAGCCGAGGGTCAGGCCGTACGGGCGCCGCATCGAACCGGCGGCCACGATGCACAGGGCCCCGAGGCCGATGCCGACGACGAGGTAGGCGGTGCCGCGCCCCGGCTGGTCGGCGGCCGAGGTGACGCCACGGGCCACGAGTGCCCCGAGCAGGATGCACAGCGACTGGCCGCCGAGGACGGTGGCGAGCATGCGCCACGTGAACTTTCCGGTGGTGCCGTGCAGGCGGAGGGCGTTCATGCGGGGTCCTGGGGTCGATGCGGGTGGTGCGTGCTGCCGGAGGGTCGGGTCGGCCGGGGCCCGGGGTCGCTGGTCGAGTGGCCGGCTCAGTAGTCCTGGACCGTGTCCCACGTGCGGATGATGGCGCGGGCCTCGGCCTCGCTGGCGCCGGTGGCCTCGGCGTAGAGGCTCCTGGCGTCCTCGTGCCGGCCCTCGAGGACGAGCCGACTGATGCGGGACCGGGCCTCGTCGGTGAGCCGGCCCGCCGTGAAGGACGCCGCGGCGTCGCGCACGCCCGGGCCCTGGCCGGGCACGAACCACTGGTCGACGGCGCGCTTGGCGTCGGCGAGCGGAGCGCCCGTGGCTTCGCGGTAGATCTTGATGGCATTGATCTTGTGGCCGGCGCTGATCTCGCGGCTGACGGTGGCCCGCACCCGGTCGGTGAGGCCGACGGCCGGCCGGTCGGGGTCACGGCGGCCGACGACCCGTCCCCACAGCACCACGACGGCGACGACGACCGCGACGATGAGGATCAGCTTGACCATGGGGGGCATGGCCCCAGCCTAGGCGTCGCCCGTGCAGCCGCTCACACCTCGGTGTGGCCGAGGAGCATCCGCACCTCGCCGGCCGTGACGACCGAGCCGGTGGCCACCACGCCGCCGCCCATGCCGTCCTGCTCCGCCAGGGTCACCGCCTGCTCGAGCGCATCGGGCAACGCGTGGACGACCGTGACGCGCGACTCGCCGAACACCTCCCGGGCCAGCTCGCCGAGCTTCTCCGGGTCCAGGGCGCGCGGCGAGGTGCTCCGCGACACGACGACGTGGTCGAGCGCCGGCTCGAGCACCTCGAGCATGCCGACGGCGTCCTTGTCGGCGACGATCCCGACGAGGCCGACGAGGCGGGTGAAGGTGAACGACTCCCCGAGCGCCGCGACGAGCGAGCGCGCGCCGTGCGGGTTGTGGGCCGCGTCGACGAGCACCGTCGGCGATCGGCGGACCACCTCGAGACGGCCCGGCGAGGTCATCGACGCGCACGCGGCCCGCAGCACCTCGGTGTCGAGACGCTGCTCTCCCCCACCGAGGAACGCCTCGACGGCGGCCACCGC
>JAEWFB010000479.1 GCA_023389095.1 Actinomycetes bacterium | reverse complement strand
CGTCAGGGCTTCGGCCCTGCCGAGGAACGTCCGGGCTCCGAAGGGCAGGGTGGTGGCCAACAGCCACCCGGGGTGACCCGCGGGACAGTGCCACAGAGAACAGACCGCCGGAGGCCTCGGCCCCCGGCAAGGGTGAAACGGTGGTGTAAGAGACCACCAGCGCTCCAGGTGACTGGAGCGGCTCGGTAAACCCCACCCGGAGCAAGTCCAGACAGTGCACGATCGACGCCCCCGGGCGTCGGGAGACCGGCCCGGTCGAGTGTGCGGGTAGGACGCTCGAGCCGGTCAGCAATGGCCGGCCCAGATGGATGGCCGCCACCGCATCTCCGGTAACGAGGATGCGGGACAGAACCCGGCGTATCGGCCGACTCATCCACTTTCAGGCCCCTGACCTGCGGTGATGTAGGTGGGTGGGCTCGCTGGTCCGCCCTGGGTCCGCAGGTTTGTCGATGCAGGTCGGGGCCGCCTTCCCCACTACGAGGTTCGAGTTCGATCGGGCCGAGCCTTCGCGTCTTTCGTGCGAATCAGTGTTGACACCAATGATGCTTTCATGTGAACTGCTATTGCCATGAAAGTGAAGCGGAAGTACACGATGGGTGCCCGAGCCGAGGCGGCCGAGGAGACGAGGCAACGGATCGTTCGCGCACTCGTCGCGTTGGCCGGCGAGCGGCCGTTCGTCGAGATCTCCCTGGGTGACATCGCGGCGGGCGCGGGGGTCAGCGTGCAGACCGTGCTGCGCCGCTTCGGCAGCAGGGACGCGCTGTTCGCGGTGGCGATCGACACGGCGCTGTCCACGGTCGAGCAGGAGCGGCGTACGCCGGCCGGCGACGTCGGAGCAGCCGTCCGGACCGTGGTCGAGCACTACGAGCGGCGCGGCCGAGCTGCACTGCTCCTCCTGGCTCAGGAGGGATACGACGACGTGGCCCGGAAGGCAACGGAGCAAGGTAAGGCGATGCACCGCGGCTGGGTCAGAGACGCTTTTTCCCCTACCACCGAGGACGAGGCCGTTCTCGACCTGCTGGCGGTGGCGACCGATGTCTACACGTGGAAGCTGCTGAGACTGGACCGCGGCCATGGCCGGGCCCTCACCGAACGGCGCATGCGCGCCCTGGTCGACGCCGTCCTCGCGTCGAGCCCGGCCGCTCTCGACGTGGAGGACGTTTCACCGAAGGGAGACCACCGATGAGCGAGATCCTGGTTGTCACCTGGGACGGTGGTGGCAACGTCCCGCCTGCCCTGGGCATTGCCGCCGAGCTGTCCACGCGTGGACACCACGTACGGTTCATGGGGCACCGAAGCCAGGCCGACACGTTTGCCGACGCTGGAGTGCCGTTCGAGGCGTTCGGCCACGCCAGACCCTTCACCTCAGACGCGCCGTCCGGGACCGCTGCACTCCTGGGCGTGTTCGCCGACCGCGCGATGGGCCGGGACGTCGTGGACTCCCTGGCCAGGCAACCCGCGGAGGTCGTGCTGGTGGACTGCCTGCTCTTCGGCGTCATGGAGGCGCTACGGCACGCCGGCCGGGAGTACGCCGTGCTGGAACACTCCTTCGACAGCTACTTCCGACGCGCCGCACGGGGCCCGATGGGACTGTTGCTGCGGCTACGCGGCGCGCGGGCGCTGTCGCTGCTCGACGCGGGCCGCCCGGTGCTCGCCGCCACCCTCGGCGAGCTCGACCCGGGGGCCGGCCCGGTCGTGCACACCGGACCGGTCCTCGGCACTCTCCCGGCGAGCGCCTGCGCGCCTCCGGCCAGGCCGGCTGTGCTGCTGAGCCTGAGCACCTTCGCCTTCCGCAGCCTGGTCCCGACCTGGCAGCGGTTGCTGGACGCCGTCGACGGACTTCCGGCTCGGGTGGTGGCGACCACCGGACCGGCCGTCGACGCGACCGCACTGCGCATCCCGGCCAACGTGGAGCACCACACCTGGCTGTCCCACGCAGAGGTGATGACCGAGGTCTGCCTGGTCGTCGGTCACGGCGGGCACGCGACGACGATGGCTGCACTCGCCCACGACCTTCCCCTGCTCGTGCTGCCGCTCGATCCGAAGACCGACCAACCCCTCGTCGGCCGGGCGATCCAGGACAGGGGCGCGGGGCGCACCCTGAGCCGTCGCTCCTCCCCGCAAGCCATTCGGACAGCGATCGAGGACCTGCTCGAGGACGGCCCGCATCGACAGGCGGCAGCCCGACTCGGCGCAAAGATCCGCGCCACGCCCGGCGCCCCGCTGGCCGCCGAGCAGATCGAGAAGCTACTCACGGCCGCACGATGAACAACGGGGCTGGGTCGTCCGGCGCGCGCCCCGGGTCTGTTCCTGCGCGTCTTCGGTGTCTCCCTACCTCATACGACGCAGGCAGCGCGGCTCATGCGCGTCACCGGCGCCAAGGCCTGAGGTGTCGGGGTCGGACAGCACCACCCAGCGTTCATGCAGCCTCCCGTTACACGTCCGAAACCCAGACCGTCGACGTCTGCGGGATCATCGCGCCCATGACACCACCCCAGGAGCGAGTCGCCTCCGTCGAGGGCTCCAACCCCATCGCCGCTGAGCACTACGGCGCCAAGACGCTGGCCGTCGAGCCCGGTGGGATCGAGCAGATTCCCGACAGCGAGCGGCACGGGAGCCCCGTCAACCTCCTGTGGACCTGGATGAGCCCGAACCTCGAGTTCGCGACGGTCGCGGTGGGCATCATCGGGCCGCTCTTCTTCGGCCTCTCCTTCGGGCAGACGCTGGGCGCGATCGTCCTCGGCACGGTCCTCGGCTCGGCGACGCACGGCGTCCTGTCCAGCTGGGGCCCCCAGCACGGTCTGGCGCAGATGGTGCTCTCGCGCACCGGCTTCGGCTTCCTGGGCAACATCCTGCCCGCCGGGCTCAACGCGCTCGTCGCCGGCGTGGGGTGGTTCGCGGTCAACAGCATCAGTGGCGCCCTCGCCCTGCACGCCCTCGTCGGGGGCCTGCCGAGCTGGCTCTGTCTGGTCGTCGTGGTCGCGGCGCAGCTGCTCATCGCGTTCCTCGGGCACAACCTCGTGCACGCCTTCGAGCGCTACGCGCTGCCGCTGCTCGCGGTCGTCTTCGCCATCGGCCTGTTCTACGTGTTCTCCAAGGCGGACCTCGGTGCGGCCGGCAAGCCAGTTGCGGGCGCCTTCCTCATCCAGACGGCTGCCGCATTCGGCTACGCCTGCGGCTGGAACCCGTACGCGTCGGACTACACCCGCTACCTGCCCAGGACGTCGAGGTCCCGGACCGTCGGGCTCTTCGCCGCGCTCGGCATCACCATCTCGTGCATCCTCCTCGAGGCCGCCGGGGCGGCGATGGTCTCGGCTGCCGGGAAGGCCGCCGCGGTCGACCCCGGGGTGTACACGGGCCTCATGCCGACGTGGCTCGGTGACCTCACGCTCCTCTGCATCGCGCTGGGCGCGGTCGCGGCGAACGCCCTCAACATCTACTCCGGTGCCATGTCGTTCCTGGCCCTCGGCATCAGCCTGCCGCCGCACCGGGCCCGGGCCATCGTCGCGGTCGTCTTCGGGCTGCTCGGTCTCGTCCTGGCGCTCTTCGGCCTGAAGAACGCCGGAACCAACTACGAGAACTTCCTGCTCGTCATCGCCTACTGGATCGGCCCGTGGCTCGGCGTCGTCCTCACCGACCGCTTCCTGCGCCGAGGGGACCCCAGGGCGGAGCTGAGCGCGATCGCCACCGACCGTCGCTACGTCAACTGGCCCGGCCCCATCGCGATGTTCGTGGCCATGGTGGTGTCGATCTGGCTGTTCTCCAACCAGGAGATGTACGCCGGCGTCATCGTCAAGGCCAGCCCGGGCGTCGGTGACATCACCTTCCTCGTCGGGTTCGTCCTCGCCGCAGGGTTGTATGCAGTCCTGCGGCGTGTGCTGCCCGCCCGCGCGTCATCGGGTCGGACGGCATGACCGTCCTGCCGTCCGCCGGGTCCGAGTCCGACCGGGCCATGCTCGCGGTCGCCGTGGCCGAGGCTCGCGCGGGCCTGGCCGAGGGCGGCGTCCCGATCGGCGGTGCGCTCTTCGCCGCCGACGGCACGCTGCTCGGACGCGGTCGTAACCGCCGGGTCCAGGAGGACGACCCCTCCATCCACGGCGAGACGGACGCCTTCCGCAAGGCGGGGCGTCAGCGGTCCTACCGCGGCACGACGATGGTGACGACGCTGTCGCCGTGCTGGTACTGCTCCGGGCTGATCCGGCAGTTCGGCATCGGCCGGCTCGTCATCGGCGAGTCCCGGACCTTCACCGGCGGGCACGACTGGCTCGCGGACGAGGCCGGCGTGGAGGTGGTCCTGCTCGATGAGCCCGAATGCGTGCGCCTGATGACCGACTTCATCGCGGCGCGCCCCGACCTGTGGAACGAGGACATCGGCGTCGACTGACCTCGCACCCGCCTGGTGGTGGGGCGGGGTCAGGGCGTGGCGGACTCGGACGGCGTGCTGGCGGGGCCCGTTGCCGTGGCGGCGGGGGTCGTCGCGGCGCCGTCCGTCGTGGGGACGCTGCTTGCGTCCGGTGTCGTGGCTGGTACCGGCGTCGTGGCGGGCGGGGCCGGCGTCGCGCCGGCAGTGGCGCCCTGTCCGGCTGGGGCGCCGGTGCCAGCGGGTGACGCGGTGCCCGTCGCGGTGCCCGCCGCAGTGCCCGTCGCAGTGGGTGAGCTGGACGTCGGGGTCGGGCCGGGCGCGGTCGGGCTCGTGGTGAGGTCGGCCTGCGCGGTGATGAGCGTCTGGATCTGGTTCTGGTAGTCGAGCAGCCGGGCCCTGACCTGGTCGATCGGCAGGCCCTGGATGCTCGCGGCGTACGCGCTGATCTGGGCCCACAGGGCGTCGAGCCGCTGCCGCGCCTGCGCGGGCAGCTGGGACGGCACCGTCAGGACCAGCTGTTGGGCCAGGGCGTACGTGAGGCACTGGACGCAGGAGTAGTTGACGGCACCGGCGACGTTCTGCGGGATGGCGAGGTTCGCGCTACCGGTGATGAGGACGACCTGGAAGGCCACCGACACCGTCGTGCACCGGGTGCAGCTCGCGAAGGCGTAGGCCTCGTTGGCGTTGGTGACACTGGTGCCGTCGGCCCAGACGAGGGCGAAGGCGACGTCGTAGACCGTGGATCCGTTCGTGGTGTTGACGGCCAGCGCCTGGTTGTCACCAGGCCCCGGCGTGCCGGGGCGGTTGAAGGGGAAGACCCACGCCGGCGGCGGCGGTGCGCTGGTGCTGCTCGACTGGTCGGCCGCCCGGGGGATGAGGACGAGGGCGAGCTCGGGGTGGTCATGCGTCGGGGGTGTGGACGTCGAGGCCCACACCGAGCGCTGCGCGTCGACCAGCTGACCGTCCTGCAGGTCCGGGGTGCCCGTGATCGCGTACCCCGCCGAGGCGACGGCCTGGGTCAGCGTGCCCTTCTCGAAGGGCTGGACCGGCCGGTAGCGGTTGGCGTCGGGCCACCAGGCGTAGGCGAGCCCGGCGAGGACTGCGGCGGCGGTGAGGCCCGCGACCGCGCGACGGCCGGGGTGGCCGGCCGTGCGGCGCCAGGTAGCGGCGCTCGTGGTGCGCACCAGGCGGGCGAGCAGCAGCAGTGAGCCCAGGACCGGGAGCGCGACGGCCACGACGGCCAGGACGCGCACGGTCACGCCGAGGGCGTCCCCTCCGGCCCAGTCGACGGCCAGCGCGTGGGACTGACGCCCGACGCTGGCCCACGCGGTGCCCAGCACCCGGGGCAGCGCCAGGACCATCATCACGAGCGTGAAGGCCAGCAGCGGCACGATCGCCAGCACCCAGGCGGTGACGATGATCCGCGGGCCCCGCTTGAGAGCGGTCACGCGGGGGTCGGCCGAGCGGCCGGGCCACAAGGCCGCCAGGATCGCGCCCATGCGCGCCTGGAGGTCGGGCACGCCCGTCAGGTCTGCGAGGACGTGGTAGCCGTCGAAGCGCACCATCGGGGCGAGCTGGCGGACCATCTGCAGCAGCTGCGCCGCCAGGATGAGCAGGATCGCGTCCCAGCCGGTGACGGCCCAGACCGCGAACATGGCGACGCTGACGATGGCGTTGAAGTACAGACCGCCGAGGTCGACCCGCAGCCGTCCCGCGCGGTCGAGGCGGTAGCTGTCGGTGACGTCGGTGTAGAACGCCGGCCAGACCAGGTAGAGGCCGGTGCCCATCGCCCCGGGCGTGGCGCCGCCGTACCGGCAGGCAGAGGCGTGCCCGAACTCGTGGAACCCTGCGGACAGGACGGTGAAGGCGAAGACGACGACGAGCAGCAGCGGCTGGTCGAAGGCCTGGTGCGTGGCCGAGGCCAGGCCCTTGGTGAACAGCACCCACGCCGAGATCGCGACGAACGCCAGGACCACCGGCACGACGACCACCGGCGCGAACAGGACGGCGAAGGGTGCCGTGAGCCGCCGCGTGGCGCCCGGGTCGGACACGACCCAGCGAAGCCGGAGAGCCAGCAGCGGGTTCGACCGCTGGACCTGTGGTTGTGACCCGTCCGCGCCGACGACGAGGCCGAGCCGGCGCAGCTGGGACTCCACCAGGGTCTGCGCATCCTCGCCCGAGAGGCGGCGCCCGTACTCGATGCTCACGGCATCGGCGACCTGCGCGATCGTCCGCTCGCCGTCGATGGCCTCGAGCACCAGGTAGAGCAGCGGCGTCAGCTGGACCTCTGGCCGCCGGGGCGGCGCACGAGCGAGGGCGGCGTGCGGTACCCCGATCCCGTCATCTTTCCGAGCAGCTCGACGCCGACGGCGCGCTGCGGGCGCTCGCCGGACGCGTCCTCCCGGGGGAGCGTGTCCGCGACCGTTCGGGACGGCACGGTGCCGGGGCCGGACGCCAAGGCGTCCCGCCCCCGCACCCCACGCGATGACGAGGTGAGGCTCACGAAGGACCCGCTACTGGTTGATGGTCGAGGTCTGGTCGGCGGTGGCCTGGGCCGTGCCGTCCAGGTGCTGGGTGATGCTGCCGCTCTGGTCGGCCATGGAGACGGCCTGCGAGGCCACCGAGCCGACATTGGCCGACACGGACGCGTCGATGGGCGCGGCCACGTTCGCGTTCGCGGCCACCGCGCCATCGACCGGAGCGGCGAGCTTGGCGTCCGCGGCAGCGTTGACATCGATGTTGAGCAGGTTGCCACTGAGCGCCGAGGACGGCGTCGTGCCGGTCGTGCTGCCTGCGTCGGTGCCCGTGGTCGTGCCGGGGTCGGGGGTCGTGGCGGGCGCGGGTGCCGTCGTGTCGGGCGTGGTCTGCTGGATGTCGCTGTGCTGCGGTGCATGGGCGATCGCCGACCCGGTCAGGCCCTGGTCGATGTTGACCGCCTGGTGCGCCACTGCGGCGTCCGTCGACCCGACGGACAGGACGTTGGCTCCGACGGCGCCGGCGATGGGGGCCGCGACGTTGGCGTTGGCAGCCACGCCCAGGTCGATCGGCGCGGCCACGTCAAGCGCCAGGTTGAGGTCGGCATTCAGATCGAGCAATGACATGACCTCCTTGTCCGGCAGGGCGGCGCCAGCCTCGGCAGCGAGCTCTTCAGGGGAAACAGGGGGCAGATCCGAATCGGTCATCAGGGACTCCATTTCCGGCGCCTTCAGGCGCCTCTCCTCCGCTTTGGCAACCACGCTGCGACGTAGCCGGACCCCGGCACCGGGTCCGAGGTCCGAGCTGACGCGACCGCACCGACCTCGCAGGTCACTGCTCGCCTTACCCCGAAAAGGCACCGCGCCACCGCTTCCGGTTCGGCCGGCTCGCCGACCGAGCCACGGCCCCCTCCTTCGGCGAATGAGGATTCCTTGCGAGGGCGGACCAGTTGAGCGGGTACACGCCGTCCCGGAAGGCGGCCCGTGTCTCAGCGAGCGCCGTGCCGAGCACGACACCGGCGGGGCGCGGAGGACCGGGACACCACCCACGCGGACGGTCCCACGTGAACGTCCATCGATGCCACCTCAGCGACTGGCGCGAGCCAACGGGGTGCCGTCCAAGGCGTAACGGAAGGCAACCAGCGAGTCGAAGACCTGCAGGACGCCGGCCTCCTGCAGCTCCCCGACGGAGAAGCCGCCGGTGCGCACCCCCAAGGTCGGGATGCTCAGCTTGGCCGCCGCCTGGGCGTCGTAGACCGAGTCGCCCACCATGACGCCGCTCGCGCCCTCCACCTTGGCCAGGGCCGCCGAGACGATGTCCGGCTCCGGCTTGCTGCTCTGCACGTCGTCCGAGGTCGTCCACGCATCAGCCAGGGACAGGCCATCGATCAGGTCGAGGAACGCCTCGACGTGCTCCTTCTTGCCGGAGCTGGCGAGAACCAGCCGAAAACCCCGCTCCTTCACCTCGTTCAGCAGTTCATGGGCGCCTTCGAAGGCCTGCACCTCGCCGATGAGCTCGTCGAACTCCTCGGCCCATGCCTCGCGCAGTGCGTCGCCGTGGGCCTCCTCGACCCCACGACCACCTACCGCCGAGACGAACAGATCACCACCCATCCCGATGCCGCGGTGGATGCGCCACATCGGGCGGGTGATGTCGAAGCGGCGCAGGGCGCGGAACCATGCCAAGGCGTGCTGATAGTTGGTGTCCACGAGCGTCCCGTCGACGTCGAAGATTGCCGTGTCAGCCATGGCAGGTCCGTACCCAACCACGACGCTGAGACCAGCGGCGATGTGTTTGGGTGGGCTCGCCTCCGCAAGAGTCTCCGCACGTACGGCGACGGAGTCCCTCGACACCGGCGTCGCAGGTCCCGCCCTGAGCTCGGCCGAGGCGAACGCACGGGGCGGTGCGTCCCACGCTTCGTCGGAACCCCTGGAGGCAGGCGAGGGTCGCCCGATGAGCACCGTCGCCGTCATCTCGCGGTCAACGGTTCGGAGCCACCGGCCGATCGCTCACGGGCGTGATCTGGCATGTCGTGACGCCGGCGCCCGGCTTGAGGAACGCCTGCAGGTGTGCGACGTCGTCGGTCTCGACCACGAGATAGGTCGTGTGCTGAGGAAAGGCCAGCCAGTAGCCGTGGATGGTCACGTCGGGATGCTCGCCGTCGAACAACGAGCGGGAGCCGCCCTTGCCGAACGGGCAGTCAGCCGGGGCGTGCGATTGCGTGATGTGGAACAGCATGGCGCTCCTCCGTCGTCCCTGCGCCCGGTCGGACGCCGCCCGAGGAGTCGAGTCTAGCCGCGGCTGCGTGTCGGTGGTTGTGCTCGAACCAGGACCCGTGGGTGCTTCGCGCAGGCCGAACTCCGGGGCCTCTGAACCTGGCAAGCCGAGGGGTCGCCACGCTCGTCGCCCGTCGGCCGGTCCCGGGTCATGCCAAGCAGGCGAGGTCGTCGAGGGGGGTACTCACGGCCCGTCGATCGGCCGGCTGGGTCCCGTCCCATCCACGGCGGGCGGGATCGACTCTGGCGGCGTCGTTTCTGTGGTGGTAGGCATCGTGATACTCCCCGCAAACGGAGCGGGCCGACTCGCAGGAGTGAGCATGGGCGACATCGCCAGCAAGGTCGACAAGGCATACGAGTCCAAGACGGTCGGAGAGCTAGCTGACGCCCCGGTGGAGGCATTGCAGGGCGTCAGTGCCAGCGACGCCGAGCACCTCCTGGCCGCCTTCAACATCAAGACCGTCCGCGATCTGGGCACGAACAAGTACTTCCTCTGGGCTCAGGCCATCGCCAAGCTCGCCGACTGACCCACTGGAGCAGGCGAACCAGGTCCAGGCCCACGGTGTGTCCGGGGGCCTCGACCTGGGGCCCGGTGAGCGCCACATCGTCGGCCGTCGCACGGTCTATCCGCGGCGCGAGCGGGCGCGCCCGTTCGGCATGCCGACTGCTGCGCCCCCCGGAGCGGAAGGCCCGCACGGGCACCTTGGGTGTGTCGGCGGGCTCACCCCGACGTAGGGCTCGCGGGTTCAGGTCGATCGCCCGTGGGACACGCCCACCCTCCGACTCGCTCAGAAACTGGACGACTGCACTGGTCCTCGGACTGTGACGAACTCGCCGCAGTCGCAAGGACACCCGCGATCACTGCCCCCAGGACGACGCCGACAAACTTCGCACCACGGGAGATTCGCATCGTCGCTCCTTCGGCTCGTCCGTCGGTTCGGACTGGGGACGCCGTCTGCCGAAGTGTCCCACTCGAAGGGCACGGGCGCGATCGTGCCGCCGGATTCGGCGGCCCCACGAGCGTCGTCCGTGCTCGACGGTCTCCGCGATGCGATCCGCGCTGCCGTGTCCCGTTCCCGCTTCGGGCGCAACCGGGTGCTTCCTGGTGAGCCGCCGGACGTGTTGAACACGCGGGAGGACTTCAACAGCGCCTTCGGCGTGCTCCAGCGCCTGACCGACGCGGGCGCCGACCCCAACAAGCCGGACTCGTTCGGCAACCCCGCGCTCAAGCGGGCTGCGCTGGACGCCAAGCAGGTCGCATCCGGAACCCCGAGCCCGGATCTGGTCGCCGACCTCGGCCAGGTCTTCGCGGCGCCGCTGGTGGCAGGTGCCGACGCGGGATGGGTGGACCCGCGGCTCGAACGCGCCGTGGTGGAGGAGCGGGGCGCTGCTCTCAACGGGGATTCTCACGCAGGAGGAGTTCGAGGAGCAGAAGGCTCTTGTCCTGAAGTGCTGACCACGTGAGCGGCGCCCTGCGGTGGGCTGGGTGCGTGGGAGTGCGCCGTCACGGGGCCGGGGGAGTCGCCTCGTTCGGCAGCAGTCTGGCGGTGACCGCCTCGACCTCACCCAGGTTGGCCAGCGATGTCAGGCGCAGCGGAGGGCACGGCTCCGGCGGGCTCACCCGCATCAGCATCTCGCGGCGGATGTCGAACCTGCGCTCTGGTCCTGGCGGGGTGCCCGGGCCTTCGAACCGGACGGTGACCACGCCGTCCTCGGCCCGCACCACCCAGCCCGCACCGTGTTCGGTGTGCGAGACGTCCAGCCCGACCGCGACGGTGTGCAGGGTCAGCGGTGCCGGCAGCCGTTCCTCATCCGCGTCGTCCGGCTCCTCGTCCATCGGGAGGCGGGCTACGGCGTCGTCCAGGGTCGCACCGTCGGGGGCGTCGCCCTTCTCCACCGTCGGGACCGGAGCGCCTGTCTCCGCGGTGGCGGAGCGCGCACCCGTGAGAACGTCCAGGGCGTCGGGTCGATCGACAGCCGCGCCGGCGGCCTCCTCCTCCGGCAGACGCAGCTGGGCCCAGTGGGTCAGCCCGGACAGGGACACCCCGAGCAGGCGGACCGGCTCGACCGGGTCTGCCGTCGTGAGGGCCGCAGTGGCCGCGTCCCGCAGCTGGTCGGCCTCGGCGGTCGGGTGGGCCAGCGTGACCGAGCGGGTCAGGGTGGTGAAGTCGGCCAGGCGCACCTTGACCGTGACCGTCCGGGCGCCACCGCCGTGGCGCCCGAGCCGGCGCAGCGCCCGCGCGAGGACGTCGTCGAGCGCGCCCGGAAGCTCCCACCGGAGCAGGTCCTGGGCGAAGGTCCGTTCCGCACCGACGCTCTTGGCCTCGCGCTCCACGACGACCGGGCGCGGGTCATCCCCACGCGCGAGCCGGTACAGGTTCCACCCCGCCGCGTCCCCGAGGACGCGCACCAGGTCCTCCCGCGCTGCCGCGCGCAGGTCAGCGACCGTGCGGATGCCCAGCGTGCGAAGGGTCGCCTCCGTGGCCGGGCCGACACCCCACAGGGCGCCCACCGGCTTCGGCATGAGGAAGGCATCCTCGTCCTCACCGGGCACGACGGTGAACCCGTGCGGCTTGTCCGCGTCGGAGGCCAGCTTCGCGATGAGCTTGGAGCGTCCCAGCCCGACGGAGACCACCAGCCCCGACCGGTTGTAGACGAGCCGGCGTGCCAGGTCGGCGGCGGTGACCGGGTCGGCAGCGAACGGGCCCGCGGCCAGGTCGACGAACGCCTCGTCGAGGCTGACCGGCTGCACGAGCGGGGACAGCTGTCGCAGCGTGTCCATGATGAGGCGGCTGTGTGCGGCGTACGCGGCGAACCGTGGCGTGAGCACGGTCGCGGTCGGGCACAGGACCCGCGCCTGGGACATCGGCATCGCCGACCGGCACCCGAAGGCGCGCGCCTCGTAGTTGGCCGTCGCGACCACCCCTCGCGGGCCGGTCCCGCCGACCAGAACCGGGGTGCGGGCCAGGGACGGCTTGTGCCGGGTCTCCACCGAGGCGAAGAACGAGTCGGCGTCGACGTGCATCACGCTCGCGTCCTCGCGCACCTGCTTCGCCTCCTCCCGGACTCTCCCTCTGACGCAACCGCCCTCGCGGCTGCCGCAGCCTTCACTCTGCCGCACGCCCACGCGCCGGCAGCGGAGCCCGCTCACCTGGTGGCCGCGGCTGACATGGGTGAGCCCCCGCCGCGCTGCCCGCTCGGCGGGGGCCTTCGCTGTTGTCCGAGACGCACCCACCCGACCGTGCTGCGTCCCGGGGCCAGCGTCCCCGAATCACGATCGACGTCCCGGGAACCGGCCGCGACCCGCCGGGCACTGGGCATCTTGGGTTCCATCGGGGTTCACCCGCAGGTACGGCACGGTTCCCGTGACTGCCTAGCGTGCCGCGCATGAGATCCCTCCGACTCACAGCGGCCGCCCTTGTGGTGGCGGGCACGTCCCTGACCGTCTCCGGTGTCGCGCAGGCATCTGCCCCCGCCCCCGGTGTCCCGCCGCAGAAGACCCAGTTCGACCTGCAGGCCCACCGTGGCGGTATCGGCCTGACCACCGAGGAGTCGATCCCGGGCTTCGCGAAGGCTCTGCGGCTGGGCGTCAGCACCTTGGAGCTGGACACCCACATCACCAAGGACGACAAGGTCGTCGTCAACCACGACCGCCAGATCAGCGCGCAGAAGTGCAAGGACACCGCCCCGGCCTTCCCGGGTGACCCGATGTACCCCTACGTGGGCAAGTACATCAAGGACCTCACGCTCGCCGAGATCAAGACGATGGACTGCGGCTACCAGCAGCTTCCCGGGTTCCCCCAGCAGGAGCAGATCAAGGGCTGGCGCATGGCCGAGCTGAAGGACGTCCTCAACCTCGTCAAGGACTACCACGCCAACCAGGTCAAGCTGAACATCGAGACCAAGGTCGAGGCCGGTGCACCTGAGCAGACCGCGCCGCGCGAGCATTTCGTGCGCCGCGTGTACGAGGAGATCCATGCTTCCGGGATCGAGCGTCAGGTGACGATCGAGTCCTTCGACTGGGGTGCCCTGCAGCAGATGCACCAGCTCGCGCCGACCTGGCCACTGGTCGCGTTGACCAACTACGACTTCCTCCAGGTGGGCAAGCCCGGAGCATCGCCCTGGCTGGGCGGCGTCGACGCCGACACGTACGGTGGTGACTTCGTCAAGGCGGCCGAGGCCGCCGTGCCCGGCCTGACGGCGTTGTCCCCCAACTACGGCTTCCCGCAGAACGGCAAGGTGGGCGACCCCGGATTCCGCTTCTACCCGGACCAGCAGATGGTGACCGAGGCCCACGAGCGCGGGCTCAAACTGATCCCGTGGACGTGCGATGACGACGCCACGATCGAGGCGCTGATGGACATGGGCGTCGACGGCATCATCACCAACTACCCCAACCACGTGCGCGACATCATGGCTCAGCGCGGGATGCGGCTACCGAAGGCCTACCCCGCTCCCTGACACACGCCATTCGAGCGGCCGGACGCCGATCGGAGCCGATGCGCCGCCCGGTTCCGCCCCCCAGACTCCGTTCGGGCAGCTCCCGCGGAGGAATCAGCTCACGTGAGCGCCTCGGTGAGGAGCGCGCCCATGGCTCGGACGCCCGTGACGAGGCGGTCGTCGGGGACGCCTGAGAAGCTCATCCGGGCGTGGTTGGCTTCCGGTCGCTCGGAGAAGAACGGTGCTCCGGGGACGACGATCACTCCGGAGCGGGGGATCAGGACGTCGCGTTGGAAGGCGGCGACGTCGAGCGACTGCGGAAAGGTCGCCCACGTGAACAGCCCGCCGGTGGCCCGGGTCCACGTGATGCCCGGCGGGAAGTGTTCCTCCATCGTGGCGAGCATGAGGTCGCGCTTGTGTCGGTATGTGGGGAGCATGCCGGCGATGTGCGCCTCGACGTCGAAGGCGGCGAGGTAGGCCGCGGCGGCGCGCATGTTGAGGGTGCCGTTCTGGGTGTCGGCCGCGAGCTTGAGCAGCGCCAGCTTCTCGCGGACGTCCGGGGCCGCCAGCGCCCAGCCGAGGCGGAGCCCGGGGGCCAGGATCTTGGAGAACGAGCCGAGGTGGATGACGCGGCCGTGCCTGTCGAGGCTCTTGATGCTCGGCACGCGCGCGCCTTCGTATCGCAGTTCCCGGTAGGGGGTGTCCTCGAGGATCATGACGTCGTGCTCCTCGGCCAGCTCGATGAGGCGACGCCGTCGCTCGAGGGTCATGGTCCGGCCGGTGGGGTTCTGGTGGTCCGGGACCGTGTAGACGATCTTGACGCGGTCGGTCGCGCGCAGGACCTCCTCGAGGGCATCCACGTCCATGCCGTCGTCGTTCATGGGGATCGACCGGTAGGTGGGCTCGCAGGGGTTGAAGGCGATGAGCGCGCCGAGGAAGGTCGGACGTTCGGTGACGATGACGTCACCGGCGTCGACGAAGAGCTTGGCCGTGAGGTCGAGGCCCTGCTGACCGCCCTGGGTGATGAGCACGTCGTCGGCCGTACAGGGCATCCCGTCGGCGGTCAGCCGGGCTGCCACCAGGGCGCGCAGCTCGGGCAGTCCCTCCGAGGCGGTGTACTGCAGTGCCGAGGCGTTCTCGGGCGAGAGCAGGTCGTCGTAGATCTTGTGGAGCTCGTCGACGGGGAACAGGGTCGGGTCGGGGTAGCCGCCGGCGAAGGAGGTGATGCTCGGGTCGCCGGCGAGGGAGAGGAACTCCCGGATGGCGGACGGCTCGACGCGCAGCGCCCGACGGGCGAAGGTGGTCATGTCAGGTCTCCTGTGCTCAGCGGTGGCGGGCCGAGGGCCGGGGGCGATGGGGCTGTTCGCACCATGTCTGCTGCGGTGTCAGCAGGATGTCGCTCGGCGGCATCGGGCCGCAATGTTCGTGCACCGATGCCGCTGAGGTCGCGGGATGTGCGCACGACGTCAGGCTTGCGTGTGCGACATCGTGCAGAAGGCGAGCACTTCGATAGCCTCGTGCCGTGATCGACGCCGCAGACCGCGCCATCGTCAGCTACCTGCGAACCGATGGTCGAGCGACGGTCGCGCAGATCGCCGCGTCGGTATCCCTGTCGCCCGCGGCGGTGTCCCGGCGGCTGGCCAGGCTGGAGTCCACCGGCGTGATCAAGGGATACGTGGCGATCGTCGACGACGCGCGCGCCGGGGGGCTCGAGGCCTTCATCGAGGTCCGGATGGTCGGGGCCGTGGACGCCGACCAGCTGGCCGAGATGGCTCGCGGCATTCCGCAGATCCTCGAGTTCTACAACGTCGCAGGCGATCCCGACCTGTTGATGCGTCTGCGCGTCGATGACCGCCAGGAGCTGGCGGGGGTCGTCAACGCGCTGCGGCGCAGCGGCAAGGTGGCTGGGACCAAGACGCTCATCGTGCTGGACTCCTGGACCCGGGCCTGAGCCCGGCCCGACCGGACTCCGGCGCCGGGCGTGCACGCACCCTCAGCCGAAGGCCAGTGCTGCCGGACGGCCCTCACGAAGGGCGGCCAGGTGCTCCTCGTAGTTCATGACGTCGAACAGCGAGGCCCCTGCGAGTATCCGCGACTGCAGGCTCTTCTCCCTGGCCTCGATCGCCTCGGCGGCGTCGACGGCGTCGGCGAACTCAACGTCCGAGCCCACGACCAGCCCGTCGTCGTCACCGACGATGAGGTCACCCTGCTCGACCCGGACACCCCCGAGGACAAGGCCGGTTCCGGTCTCGGGCAAGGACTTCGCCGGGTAGGCGTTCGGGGCGAACCCCGTGGACCACACCGGGATCGACAACCCCGCGACCGTGGCCGTGTCACGTGAACGGCCCGCGATCACGATGCCGGCCAGGCCGCGGCGCTGCGCCTCGGTGCAGAACAGCTCACCCGCGACGGCCCTGTCCTCGCCTCCGGCATCGACGACCAGGACATCCCCACGACCGGACTCCCGCAGGCCGTGGATGACCGACATGAGGTCGCGGTTCGCGCGGGCGGTGACGACCCGTCCCACCAGGTGCGTGCCCGGGGCAACCGGTCGCAGAGCCGGCGGCAGGACGCGCAACATCGGTGCGGCGTCGATGAGACTGGTCGTGGACAGCTCACGCAGACGGTCGAGCAGGTTGGTGGTGGTCATGCTCTGGTCCTCACGATCGACAACGGGGAGCCTCAGCGTCTGCTGTCGGCCTGGCGCGGCGCAATGCCGACGCACGATGGCGTCGACCGTTGCACCGAGTGCGCCGCCCGCCCGGGCTGAGATGAGCAGCTTTCTGCGGGCCGTGCACGGTCCGTCAGCCCTCACCGCGCCGTCCGGGATGTCCGGGGCCGGAAACGACGAATCCCCCCGACCGTCCGGTCGGGGGGATTCGTCGGGGGCGGGCTGGCCCCGGTGTGCTCAGTGACTCAGATGCCCTTGACCTTCTCGGCCTGGGGGCCCTTCGGGCCCTGCGTCACGTCGAACTCGACCTTCTGGCCTTCCTGCAGCTCGCGGTAGCCGCCGCTCTCGATGGCCGAGTAGTGAACGAAGACATCGGCGCCGCCGCCGTCCTGCTCGATGAAGCCGAAGCCCTTTTCGCTGTTGA
>JAEWFB010000115.1 GCA_023389095.1 Actinomycetes bacterium | reverse complement strand
GGCCGTGGCCGTCCTCGTCGCCGTCGTCGGCCTCGTCGCGTGGCGCGCCGCCAACCCCGTGGCGCCGACGGCCCAGGACGTCACCCCCTCCGGCGCACCCGCGTCGACCCCGGGCGGGTCGGCCACCCCGACGCCCGGCGCCTCCTCGACGCGTCCTGCCGCGGGGGCCTACCCGGCCCAGCTCGCCGCGTTCTACACCCAGCAGGTCGACTGGAAGGGCTGCAGCGACAACCCGCGCCAGCTGTGCGGCACCATCGCCGTCCCCGTCGACTACACCAAGCCGCAGGGCGACCGCTTCACCCTCGCGCTGCGCAAGGCGCCCGCCACCGACCCGTCGCGACGCGTCGGCTCCCTCCTCATCAACCCCGGCGGCCCGGGCGGTTCGGGCGTCGAGTACGCGCAGTACGCCTCGTTCGTCTTCTCCCCGAAGGTCCGCGCCGCCTACGACATCGTCGGCTTCGACCCACGCGGCATCGGTGCCTCCGACGCCGTGTCGTGCCTCACCGACGCCCAGATGGACCGGCTCTTCAGCACCGACCCGACGCCGGACACCCCCGCGGAGAAGCAGGCCGTGCACACCACCGCCGACTCGGTGGCCCGCAGCTGCGCGGCCCGGGGCGGGCAGCGTGCGCTGCACATGAGCAGCACCGAGGTCGCGCGCGACATGGACGTCATGCGGGTCGTGTTCGGCGACAGCAAGCTCAACTTCTTCGGCGGCTCCTACGGCACCTTCCTCGGCGCCATCTACGCCGACACCTTCCCCGACAAGGTCGGGCGCATGGTGCTCGACTCCGCGATGTCGCCGAACCAGACCGACGCCCAGGAGATGACCTACGACATCCAGGGCTTCGAGGCCTCGATCGACGCGTTCATCAGCTGGTGCGTGGCCCGGCCCGACTGTGCCCTGGGTTCCGACAGGGCAGCGGCCCGCGGCAAGATCGCCGACCTGCTCGACGCCGTCGAGCGACACGGCCTGGCCACGAGCAAGCCCGGCCTGACCCGCATCGGCGAGGGCTGGGTCGGCTTCTCGATCTTCATGTGCCTCTACAGCGACACCTCCTGGCCGACCCTGAACAGCGGTCTGGCCCAGGCGTTCTCGGGTCGCGGCGACATCCTGCTGGCCAAGGGCATGTCGGTCGTCGAGCGCAGCGCCAACGGCAAGTACGCGACGAGCAGCTACCTGCAGGCGATGCTGCCGGTGCGGTGCGCCGACTGGCCGCGCTCGAAGGACACGCCCGCGACGCTCGCCGAGCAGGCTCGCCTGAAGAAGGCGCACCCGCTCTGGGCGAAGATGACCGGCGAGATCTACGACAGCTGCGCCGCGTGGCCGACCCCGGGCCGCACCCCCAAGGGCACGACGCTCGCGGTCGGCGCCGCCCCGATCCTCGTCATCGGCAACGAACGCGACCCCGCCACCCCCATCGGCGGCACGAAGCAGCTGGCCAAGGACCTCGCATCGGGCGTTCTTCTCACTTCCGACCATGACGGACACGGCACCTACTACGCTGGCAACCCGTGCGTGGACCAGGCCGTGGACGGCTATCTCGTGCAGGGAAAGGTGCCCACGAACGGCACGACCTGCTGACCCGACTCGTCGTGCCCCTCACCGCCGTCGCGGTGCTGGGAGCGATGTTCTGGCTGGCCACCGGCCCGCAGCCCGCGCACCCCTCGGCGCACCCGGCGTCCACCAGCGGCGCCGTCGTCTCCACGAGCAGGTCCGACGGCCCGGGACCCGCGGCGGGCTCGGACGTGTCCCTGGGCATGGGGACGCACCCGAAGACCACCCCGATCGCCTTCACCGGACCCGTCGACCCGGAGCCGACCGCACTGGCCGCCTACTACGGCAAGCGCGTGGCGTGGACGACCTGCTCCGACGACGACCGCTTCGACTGCGGCACGGTGCGCGTCCCGGTCGACTACCGGAAGCCGGCCGGCGCCACGGTGAGGATCGCGCTGCGTCGCCTCCCGGCAGCCGAGCCGTCGCGGCGCATCGGCTCCCTCTTCGTCAACCCGGGCGGTCCCGGTGGGTCCGGCCTCGACTTCGTCGACGAGGCTCCGGACTTCTTCGGCGCCGCCGTCCGCGACCGGTACGACATCGTCGGTTTCGACCCGCGCGGCATGGGCCGGTCGGACCCGGTCAGCTGCCTCTCCGACGCCGACCTCGACGCCATGTACGGCTCGGACCCGATGCCCTACACGGCGGCGGCCCGTGCCGCGCACGTGCGCGCCACTGCTGAGCGCAACCGGCGCTGCCTCGCCCGCGGCGGTGCCCTGGCGGCGAACATGGGCACCGAGGCGGTCGCCCGCGACCTCGACGTGCTCCGGTCCTCCGTCGGAGACGAGCGACTCAACTACTACGGCATCAGCTACGGCACGATGATCGGTGCCATCTACGCCGACTTCTTCACCAGCAGGGTCGGGTACATGGTGCTCGACTCGGCCGTCCGGCCCGATGCCGTGGCGGGTGAGGCGCCCACGCAGGAGCAGGTCGACGACGCGGCCCGGTCCACGGCCGGCGACTTCGACACGATGTTCGACGACTTCGTGACGGAGTGCGGACCGCATGAGGCGTGCCCGCTCGGCCCGGACAGCGGTGTCGTGTCCGACCGGCTCGTGGGCCTGCTCGACTCCCTGCACCGGACGCCACTGCGCACCGGGATCCCGTCGCTGCCCCGGCTCAGCGAGGGCTGGGCCGTCACCGCGCTGGGTTTCGCCCTGCGCGACCGGACCTCCTGGCCCGAGCTCGTCAGTGCCCTCGACGACGCGCTCCACCGCCGGGATGGGAGTGGACTGGCTTCTCTTGCAATGTCGTACGTCGGTCGTGACGACGACGGTTCGTACGAGTCGGCCACCTTCGGCCGCTCCCACCTGCTGGTGACGTGCGCCGACTGGCCCGCCAGCGCCTGGGACTCGGCGGTGCCCAGCCGCAACGTGCTCGTGGACCACCCTCTCTGGGCTCGCGTCGAGCCGCCGTCGCCGTCGCCGTGTGCGGGCTGGTCCGGGCAGATTCGCCAGGACGTCCTCGTGGGGGCGGAGGTGGCGACGCCGGTGCTCGTCATCGGCAACGACGTCGACGCCACGACCCCGATCCAGGACACCGAGGCGCTCGCACACGAGATCGTGAGGTCCCGGTTCGTCCGGGTCGAGGCGAAGGGGCACGGGGCCTACCCGTCGGGCAACGCCTGCGCGTCGCGCGTCGTCGACGAGTACCTGACGCAGGCGAGGGCGCCGGAGGACGACTACTACTGCCTGGCGTCCTGACCTCGCGCGCCGGGGCGGGCCGGGGCGGGTCAGTCTTCGGAGACGCGGACGACGACCTTGCCTGCGGCGTGGCCCTCGGCGCTGAACCGGAACGCGTCGGCCAGCTCCTCGAGCGGGAAGGTCCGCGCGACGGGAACGGTCAGGGCCCCGGCGTCCGCGAGGTCGCCGAGCTCGGCCAGCTCGACGCCGTCGGGGCGGACCCACACATACGAGCCGCCCCTCTCGGCCACCGACGCGTCGGCGACGGAGGCGTGCCGCCCGCCGTCGGCGAGCACCGCGAGCGTCGTGTCGAGGACGCCTCCGACGAAGTCCGCCACCGCGTCGACTCCGTCGGGGGCCAGCGCCCGCACGCGGTCGGCGAGCCCGTCGCCGTAGGTGACCGGTTCGGCCCCGAGACCACGGAGGCGGTCATGGTTGTGTTCGGACGCCGTGCCGATGACGCGGGCACCGAGCGAGCGGGCCAGCTGGACGCCGAGCGAGCCGACGCCGCCCGCGGCACCGTGCACGAGCACGGTGTCGCCCTCGGTGACGCCGAGACGCTTGAGCACCCGCCAGGCCGTCAGGCCGGCGAGGGGCAGGCCGGCGGCCTCGTCCCAGGAGAGGGTGCGCGGCCGTGGCGCGAGGGCCCGGGCCGCCACGGTGACGAGCTCGGCGAAGGTACCGCCGTGCACGTAGTCCTTGCGGGCGTAGGCGATGACCTCATCGCCCGGAGCGAACTCCGGGGTGTCGAAGCCGACCGCCTCGACGACGCCCGCGACGTCCCAGCCGGGCACGACGGGGAAGCGCACGTCCATGACGGGGTCGAGGCCGCCGGACATCAGCTTCCAGTCCACCGGGTTGACCGATGCGGAGCGGACCCGCACGAGCACCTCGCCCGGGCCGAGCTTCGGACGCGGCTGCCGCGTCAGGCGCAGGACGCTCGGGTCGCCGTACGCGTCGTAGGTCATGGCGCGCATCGTGGTCTCGGTCGTGGGGGTGCTCGATTCGCTCACGACGGTGACAAGGCGAGGGCCCTGGCGTGTCATTCCCGAGTGCCGTCCGATGGCTGCGTGAGGGTCGTCACGAGGTCCTCCGGCCCCTGCTGTCGGCCGATTTCGCTCGCGCCGGGGGCGATGCGTATACTCAACCACCGTGCCGGGCCACCCCGTGTGGACCGTCGCGACCTGCCGCTTTAGCTCAGTCGGCCAGAGCGATTCACTCGTAATGAATAGGTCGTCGGTTCGATTCCGACAAGCGGCTCAGGCAAGGCCCCGGTCCTCGTGACCGGGGCCTTTCTGCGTGCCGGGCCGCCGAGCGGGGTACAGCAGCCGACGTAGGTCGTCCTCGTGCAGGTGCGGGACGTGCGACGCCGTGCTTCTCCCGAAGACTGTGTCGCTGGGGGGAACTGACTCTGGGCGGACAAGGGGACCCTGCCATGGCATCGTCATGCACACGCGTACCGGCACACACTCGGAAGGGCCGGGCGGTCGTCGCCGCAGGTGCCCTCGCCCTGGGGCTGGGGGTCGTGGCCCCGCTCGGGGCCGCCGACGCGGCGCCGGTCAACCTCTACGTGCGTGGCACCCAGTGCTCCGACACCGGGACCGGGACCGCGACGCTTCCCTACTGCACGATCGTCAAGGCGGCCAAGGTCGCGACCGCGGGCCAGGTCGTCATGGTCTACGCCGGGACATACACCGGGGAGGTGTTCCCGTGGCACTCCGGCGTGCAGGGCTCGCCCATCACCTTCCGACCGGTCGCGGGAAACGCGGTGACGATCGCCGGACCGCGGCACGGCTTCACGATCTCCAACCAGAGCTGGATCACCATCACCGGCTTCACGATCAGGAACACGACGAGCAACGGCATCTACGTCGCCAACGCCAAGGGCATCTCCATGTCGGGCAACACCGTGCAGGCGTCCGGGCGCCCCGTGGCAGGGGCGACGGCGTACGGGGTCTACTTCAGCGCCATGACGGGCTCGACGTTCAGGGGCAACAAGGTCACCGGCAACTCGGCGTCCGGCATCTTCATCGCCGCCGGGTCGACCGGTGACCAGATCGTCGGCAACGAGGTGTCCTACAACGCCTACGGCTACGTGCGCAACGCGGTGGGCATCGACGTCCGGGGACCGGGCAACGTGGTGAGCGACAACCGCGTCCACCACAACGAGGACTCCGGCATCCAGGTGTTCACGGGCGGTGACCGCAGCAGGATCATCGACAACGTCGTGTACGCCAACAAGGGCTTCACCACCACGGTCCAGAGCAACTGCTCCCACCCCGCCACCGGCAACACGGCCGGTTGCATCACCGGCGACCACGGCATCGACGCGTACGGGGTCACCGGTGGGTCGATCATCGGCAACACCGTGTACGGCAACGCGACCTCGGGCATCAACCTCGAAGGGCTGCCGGCCGGAACCTCCAGCGGGTTCACCATCGCCAACAACATCGCCGTCGACAACGCGATCCTGTGCCCGAACGGGGCCGGCGGGACCGTCAAGTGCCCCCGTACCGGTGGCAACATCCGCGTCGACACCAACTCACGGCTCGGGACGACGTTGGACTACGACCTCGTGAACCTCAGTGCCGCGGGGACGATGATGATCTGGGGCACGACCGGGTACACGTCGCTGGCCGCCTTCCGCACCGCGAGCGGACAGGAGGCCCGCGGGCTGCAGGCCGACCCGCGGTTCGGCAACGCGGCGGCAGGGACGTTCACCCTGCTGGCCGGGTCGCCGGCCATCGACTCGGCGAACTCCAGCGCGCCCTCGCAACCGACCACCGACGCCGCCTCCAAGCCGCGCGTCAACGACCCGGCCACCACCGACACGGGCACCGGCGTGCGGACCTACGACGACCGGGGCGCCTACGAGTTCCAGCCGGCCGGGTAGCCGCCCAGCCCGTCCTCAGCCCGCGGTCGCCCGGTCGCCGATGCCGTGGGCCGAGGGAGGCGGGTCGAGGCGGTCCAGCTCGGCCGCGAAGGACGCCTCGAACTCGGCGAGCTGCAGCCCGAGTGACTCGGCTCCGGGCCGCACCTCCCGGTACGGCCGACCGTCGCGGACGTGCCGCCACGTGCCGTCGTCGCGCACGACGAGCTCGAGCCGCAGCTCGGGCGACTGACCGGGCGGCGTGAACGAGGTGACGGTCACCGACCAGGACCGGCGCCCTCCGAGACGCCGAAGGCGTGGGCCCTCGGGCTGGTTCCGGGTGCGACGGCGGGCCAGCTGGGCGAAGCGCGGGGCGAGCACGTCGAGCCAGGCCGCGTACTGCACGGCGCTCTCGCGGCGGCGGTATGCCGCGTCGATCATCCGGTCCCGGTCCCAGGACACGTGGACCCCCGTCCGACGTCGCTGACGTCCCGGCGGTCGATGCCGGGCCGCACCATGGTGGCAGACCCTGCGGATCGCGCTCGCGCCCCGGGGGAGGG
>JAEWFB010000410.1 GCA_023389095.1 Actinomycetes bacterium | reverse complement strand
GGCCGCCGGGCCGAGGCGGCCGACCTCACCGAGTTCGACGAGGTCGTCGTGGCCACCGGCGTCGAGCCCCGGATCCCCGACGTGCCCGGCATCGACCACCCGAAGGTCGTCACCTACGCGGCCGCGGTGCGCGGCGAGGCACCGGTGGGCCGACGCGTCGCCGTCATGGGGGCCGGTGGCATCGGCGTCGACGTGTCCGAGCTCCTGACGCACGCGGCCTCGCCGCTGACCGTCGAGCAGTGGATGGCCGAGTGGGGTGTCGGGTCGCCCGACGCGTCACGCGGCGGCCTCGTCGACCCGCGGCCCGAGGCGTCGCCCCGGGAGGTGCACCTGCTCCAGCGCAAGGACACCCCGATCGGCAAGGGGCTGGGCAAGACGACCGGCTGGGTGCACCGGGCCGCCTTGAAGGCCAAGGGAGTCCAGCACCACGTCGGCGTGAACTACGAGCGCGTCGACGACGCCGGTCTGCACATCACGCACGGCCCGGACCGCACCGACCCGCAGGTTCTCGACGTCGACACCGTCGTGCTGTGCACCGGCCAGGAGTCGGTCGACGGGCTCGCCGCCACGCTCGAGGGCCTGGGCGTGCCCGTGCACGTCATCGGCGGGGCCGAGCTGGCCGCCGAGCTCGATGCCATGCGGGCCATCCGCCAGGGCACGGAGCTCGCCGCCCGCATCTGAGTCGGCTCTCCCCCGTTCGATGTATCTGCGCGCCGCATGGAGCGCGCAGATACATCGAACCGTGGGTGGTGACGCAGTCGGGCGGGCCCTCAGTGGTGCAGGCTCACCTTCAGGACCGCGCCGGCACCCGGCGGGCAGAAGGTGCTGCACGTCGTGACGTACGCGGAGTCACCGCGGATCGCGACGCCGTAGGGCGTCGGCAGGCCGCCGGCGACGACGCGGTGCGAGCTCGACCACGGCTTCACCGCGACGAGGTCTCCCGGACTGCCCGAGAACAGACCGGCCGAGAACAGCTCGACGGCGTAGAGGCGTCCGTGCCCGTCGAAGGCCAGCGAGGTGACGTTCGTCAGCCCGGTGGCGTAGGCCTTCGGCTGGTGCCCCGGCACGATGCGCCAGATCGTCGACGACCCGGCCTCGAAGGGGAACCCGACGAGCTGCGAGACGTACCAGGCGCCGTCCGGTCCCTTGACGACGTCGGTCGGCACGGCGTCGGCCGGGAACCCGACGGGTACCGGCCCGGGCTTCGTCGTCGGCACGGGCGGCAGGACACCGACCGTCGACACGCCGTGACGCGTCGAGACGATGTCGTTGCCACCGGCGTCCGCCACGACGAAGCCGTTGCCGGAGCGGGCGATGCCGACGGCGTTGCTGTCGACGTCGGTGCCGTCCGGGTTCGCCTTCTGCTCGTAGCCGGCGACGTCGAAGACGCGCGAGACGCCCGCCTTCGGATGGCGCAGGTCGCCGGTGACGACGGTCCCGAGCAGGGCGGCGTCGGCGCCGAAGCCCGCGCGGTAGGCCGGGCTGCCACCGAGCCCGATCGACAGGGCGAAACGGTGGTTGCCGGTGAACGTGATGTCGCTCGGGCCGATGACGTCGCCGCCGCCCACCGAGGGCAGGCCCTGGACGACGCGGGTGACGCCGTGCTGGCCGACCTTCGCGACCGACCCGGTGAGGCCGAAGCAGACCTCCCCGAGCTCACCGGTCTGGCACGGTCCCGAGCCGCCGAGTCCGGCCTCGGCGACGTAGAGCGCACCGCCGGGGCTGAAGGCGAGCTGCCTCGGGTTGTTGAGGCCCGACGCGACGACCTTCGGGCCGTCGTCATTCGCTCCTGCCGGGGACCCGCCCCAGAGGCCGGCCACGACGGCGACGGCCGCGGCGACGGTCGCGATGCGACGGCGTTTCTTGGTTCTGCTCATGGTTCTGCTCATGCGCGTGCTCCTCCTGAGTACTCGACCTTCGGTCGTCGGCGACGCCGGAGTCCCCTGACTCCCCTTCTCGGCAGGCTACGACCGGGCCGAGAGGCGCACCGGCGAACCGGACAGCCCGCGGCTTTGGTCCGTGAACGCGTCGATCGCGGCCTTTTCGGGCATCGGTCAGGAATCGAGAAGCGCCGACCGCCCGGTCGTCCGAGACTGGGAGGACCACCACGACAGAGGGGAACCCAGCGATGAGCACCACGACGAAGCGAACCGGCCCGGCCTTCACCGACGACGAGAAGGCGGCGATGAAGGAGCGCGCCAACGAGGTCAAGGCCTCCCGACGCAAGGGCGCCGGACCGGCCGAGGCGAGGGCCCAACTGGTCGCGAAGATCGCCGAGATGGCCGACGAGGACCGGGTGATGGCCGAGGGCGTGCTCGCCCTCGTCGAGAAGGCCGCGCCCGAGCTCGAACCCGGCACCTGGTACGGCATGCCGTCGTGGTCGAAGGGCGGCAAGGTCGTCTGCTTCTTCCAGCCGGCTGCGAAGTTCAAGGCGCGCTACTCGACGCTGGGGTTCAACGACCCGGCCACCCTCGACGACGGCGACGCCTGGCCGGTCGCCTACGCGCTGCTGAGGCTGACCCCGGCCGTCGAGAAGCAGCTCACCGCCATCCTGCGCAAGGCCGCCGGCTGACGGCACCTTGCCCGAGTCAGCGGGGGCCAGCGACTCCTCCACGGCTGCAGCAAGCGATGTGGCGTGGAAGTGCTTGCGCGGCAAGGGCACCGGGCCGCAGCCGAGGTCGTGGACGCGTCGGCCCCAGTAGGGCTGGTCGGCGATGTGGGGCACGACGACCTGCGGCACCCCGGCCCGGAACGCGGCGGCGGTTGTGCCGCCGCCACCGTGGTGGACGACCGCCGCGCACCGCGGGAAGAGCCACTCGTGTGGGGCGTCGTCGACGGCGAGGACCCCGCCAGGCAGGTCGCCCGGCCGCACGCCGTCCCGGCCCAGCTGTGCCCAGCCCGCGCTGACGATCCCCCGACGGCCGACTCGGCGCACCGCGTCGACGAACGAGCGCAGGACGGAGGACGGGTCGTCCGTCGGCATCGACCCGAAGCCGAGGTACACGGGCGGGTCGTCGGTGTCGTCATGGCGTCACGCGCGTACCGGCGAAACCCTTTGCGGGGCATATCCATCCGCGCTCGACACCACCGCGTCGGCCGTTCCGACGACCCGCGCCACGTCGGCGCCGAGCTCGTCGGCGGTGTAGGCGACCACCCGGCGCATCAGCGCGGCCTCGCGCACCTGGTTGGTCGACGAGCCGTGCAGCCAGCGGCGGCCGAGGTCGGACTCGACGCCCGGGCGCACCGCGAAGGAGAGCGGCTCGAACGCGACCCCACGCTCCTCCACGAACGCGCAGAAGTCGGTGGGCGCCACGACGACCGGGTCGTGGCCCAGCGCCGAGAGGTGCGGCGCGAGCGCGACGAACGGCTGCACGTCGCCGCGCGACCCCATCCCGAGCAGGGCGACCCTCACCGACGCGTCACCCGAGCTGCTCGCGCACCCGCGGCACGACCTCCTCGGCGTAGAGCCGGATGCACTCCGCGCGCAGGTTGTGCGGCAGGGTGCCCATCGAGTACTTGAGCTGGAAGCGCGAGGCGCCGAGCACCTGCAGCGTGTCGACGATCTTGGCGGCCACGGTCTCGGGCGACCCGCAGTACACGGCCCCCTCGGCCCCGAGCTGGCCCCGCGCCTGCTCCTCGGTCATCGGCGCCCAGCGGCGTTCGCGGCCCAGCTTGTTCATGTACGGCAGGAAGTGCGGGAGGAACTCCTCGACGGCCTGCTCGTCGGTGGCCGCCACGTAGCCCGGCGAGTGCACACCGATCGGCAGCGACGGTTTGCCCATCTCGGACAGCGCCCGCCGGTAGAGGTCGGCGAGCGGTGCGAACTGCCGCGAGGACCCGCCGATGATGGCGATGACCACCGGGAAGCCGTAGTGCGCGGCCCGCACGACCGACTGCGGGGTGCCCCCGACGCCGACCCACACGGGCAGCCGCCCGGACTCGGTGGCCGGCATGACGCGGTCGACCTGGACGGGCGGCCGGATCGAGCCCTCCCACCGCACCGGCCGCTCGGCGACGACGGCCGCGAGCAGGTCGAGCTTCTCCTCGAAGAGGGTCTCGTAGTCCGAGAGGTCGAGGCCGAAGAGCGGGAACGACTCGACGAACGAGCCTCTGCCGACGGTGATCTCGGCTCGCCCGTTCGACACGGCGTCGACCGTCGCGAAACGCTGGAAGACGCGGATCGGGTCGTCGGACGACAGCACCGTCACCGACGTGCCGAGCCGGATCCGCTCGGTGCGCATCGCGAGGGCCGCGAGCAGGGTGTCGGGCGCGCTGACCGCGTAGTCGGGCCGGTGGTGCTCGCCGACCCCGAAGAAGTCGAGACCGAGCCGGTCGGCGAGCTCGCCCTCGGCGAGCACCTCGCGGAGCACGACCGCCGGGTGCAACGGCTGCCCGTCGGGGCCGTTCGCGATGTCGCCGAAGGTGTCGAGGCCGAGTTCGAGAGCCATGGGCCCATCGTAGGGAGGCCTCAGCCGGCGAGGCCCCACGCGCGTCCGGCGTCAGGGTCCCACCGGCGCACTGAGGCGAGGGCGCCGTCGACCGGACGCGTGCGGCCGAGGGCAGCGAGCGCCTCGCCGACCTGTCGCGATCCCAGCCCTCGCGCGAGGGTCACGTGCGGCGTCCACCGCCCGGCGCGCACCGGTTCCGGGACGTCGGGACAGGCGGCCATCGCCTCGGCCACGGTGCCGTGGAGGGCGAGCAGCCCGGCATCGGGCACGACGAGCCGGGCCAGCACGAACCGGCGCGACCCGAGGACCACGAGCCCGCCGAGCCGCACCGGGAGGGGCAGCAGCCCGGTCAAGCGGTCGGCGAGCCGGCGTTCCACGAAGTCCGGCACGCCGCTCGCGACCGACAACGTCAGGTGCGGGGCGTTCGTCGGCCCCGTGTGGGCGGCCTGGCTCGGCAGCCCGGCCGCGGCGACCAGCTGCCACTCGCGCCGCACCTCCGCCGCGGTGGCGTCGTCGAGGAGGGCCTCGACCGAGTGGAGCGGCATGGCGTCAGGCGGCCCGTTCGGGCTCCGGCACGCCGGGGGCGGCCGCGGCCTCGAGGCCGAGGTGCCCGGCGACGAACGTGTGGATGCGGTCGGTGTGCTCGTCCCACGAGCCGGAGTCGGTGCGGACGACGAGGGTCGGCAGCGGGAGGCGCGGGACCAGGTCGAGCTCGACCTCGCGGCGGTGCCGCATGAACTCGACGTAGCCGTCGAAGCCGGTGAGCCCGCGCGCGAGGCCCCAGCCCTGCCGCGTGTGGTAGTCGACGACGGCCTCGAGCCACGAGTCCGGACGCTCGGCGGCGGCCCGACGCAGCGCCGGCTCGGGGTCACCGGCGTCGAGGTAGACGAGGACCGGCGCGTGGGCCGACACGGCGTCGACGAGCCCGCGGACGTGCGCCTCGAGGACCGACGCCGGTCGGTCGAAGCGCGCGACGAAAGCGCACCCCGGGTTCTGGAGCAGGACGCACTCCCACACCTGGACGGCCGTACGCGGCGCGGCGGCCCCGTAGCGCCGCCAGCTGTCGGCGAGCACGCGGCCGTGCAGCTCGGGCGTGACGTCGCCGTCGTAGCCGTCGTGGCGACGAAGACGCTGGACGAGGTCGGCCGGAAGCTCCGGGTGGAGGCCGAGCTGGACGAGCCACGCATCCCCGGCGCGCTCGGCGGTGCGGATGAAGGCGTCTGCGGCAGAGGGCATCTCGGCGAGCAGCTCGACGACGGCTTCGTTGGTCAGCACCGACACCTGCTCGAGGTCGACCGGGTGGTCGACGCGGCCCTCGGGCCACTGCTCGACAGCGACGCCCTGGCCGGCCAGCCACGACCCGATGCCGTGCGCAGTCGTGCTCTTGCCGGAGCCGGGCAGCCCCTCGACCATGACCAGACCCGACATGTGCCTCACCTTCACCTCGACGCGTGGAGCGCCCGTGCTGCGGCGGCGCGGCGACCCACTCTAGGGCACCAGGTCACGGCCGCGGCGCTTCGAGGCGGCTGAGGATCGCTGCGAGAGAGGAACGCTCGCGCTCGTCCAGGACCCCGAAGAAGTCGGCGGACTCGACGCGCCTGGCCGCGTCGACCTCACCGAGGACCGACTCGCCCCGGTCGGTGAGCCCGACGGTGAGGGCGCGACGGTCGGCGGGGTCGGGGGCCCGGGCCACGAGACCGCGCTGCTCGAGGCGGTCCACGACGTCGGTGACCGAGCGGGGCGCGATGCGCAGGTGGTCGGCGACGACGCCGAGGCGCGTCGGGCCGTGGTGGCCGATGACGCGCAGCGCCCGGGCGTCGTGCGGCGTCAGGTCGGGCCCGAGGCCCGCAGCCCACCGGCGGCGCAGGGCGCGGGCGGCGCCGACCAGGAGCTCGTCCAGCGAGGACTCGGCGTCGGTGGTCTCGGCGTCGTGCATGGGCACAGCATACGGTCAATCTTGTCGTGCTGCCTCATTGTGAGGTAGCCTCACCATACTGATTCCGACCTGAACGGAGCGTGATCGCTTGGATCGCCCCCAGAGCCCCCAGAGCCCCCGGAACACCCGCCGTGGCCCCCAGCGCGCCACCGTTGAGGACCGCGCCCAGCTCGACGAGTCGCCGGTGTCGGTGCGCCGCGTCGCCGCCCTCTTCCGCCCCCACCGAGCCACCGTCGCCGTCGTCACCGCGCTGATCGTCGTCGTCTCCGTCGTCTCGATGGCCCAGCCGTTCCTGCTGCGCACCGTCATCGACGACGCCCTCCCCCACCGCGACGTCCGCCTCCTGCTGCTCG
>JAEWFB010000387.1 GCA_023389095.1 Actinomycetes bacterium | reverse complement strand
GGCCACGGCCGCCTCGTCGAGCCCGAGCGCGCCCGCGAGCTCGGCGGCGCCGGCGTCGACCGGACGCGTCCGGGCGGGTGGGGCCTCGAGGCGCCAGCCGCCGGCCACCCTGTGGACCGGGATGCGGCCCGCGGGCATCGTCAGGTGCACCCGTTCGGGAGCCGGCCCGCCTGAAGCGACGGCCAGCCCGGCGACGACCTCGGCCGTGCCGAGCGTCGGGTGCCCGGCGAAGGGCATCTCGTGCCCCGGCGTGAAGATCCGCACCGACGCCTCACCCGCGTCGTCGTGGCCGGTGACGAACGTCGTCTCGCTGAGGTTGAACTGCCGGGCCCACCGCTGCATCGAGAGCTCGGACAGGTCGGCGGCGCCGGTGAGCACGCACAGCGGGTTGCCGGAGAAGGGGTCGCCCTCCAGGGCGAAGACGTTGAGCAGCTCGAAGGACAGGTCCATGGGGCGAGTCTGCCCGAGCGGGTGCGAGGATGGCGCCATGGCCCAGCGCGACGGCGTCGTCCCCGGCGACATCTACCTCTTCCGGCACGGCGAGACCGAGTGGTCGCTCACCGGGCAGCACACCGGCACCACCGACCTCCCGCTCCTGCCCGAGGGCGAGCAGGCGGCGCGCGAGCTCGCCGACATCCTGCGTCCCCGAACCTTCTCGCGCGTCCTCGTGTCGCCGCTGCAGCGCGCCAAGCGCACGGCCGAGCTCGCCGGCCTCGGCGACTTCGAGGTCGAGCCGCTGCTGCGCGAGTGGGACTACGGCGCCTACGAGGGCCTCACGACAAAGCAGATCAGCGCCGACATCGGCCACCCGTGGGAGGTCTTCGTCGACGGGGTCGAGCCCGGCGTCACCCCCGGCGAGACGATCGAGCAGGTGGCCGAACGGGCCCAGCAGGTCATCGAGAAGGTGTGGCCGGCCCTGGAGGACGGCAACGTGGCGCTCTTCGGGCACGGGCACGCCCTGCGCGTCCTCACCGCCGTGTACCTCGGGGTCGACCCGCGCTTCGGCCAGCAGCTCGTCCTCGACGCCGGGTCGATGAGCGTGCTGACCCACCACCGCTCCACGCGGTGCATCGGCTCGTTCAACCTCTCGCCGTGGCGCCTGCTCAAGGACGCCTGACCTGACGCGCGAGGCCCGGTGCGTCAGGGTGCCGGCGGCAGCTCCCACGTGTGGACCGGCTCGTTGGCCATCATCCCCTCGATGTAGCGGCCGAGCATCTCGCGCAGCGCCTTGTCGCGCGTCAGGCCGCGCGCCTCGAGCCGCGCGACGCACTCGGTCTGCCACGACGCGCCGTTGACGCCGTTGAGGCAGCGCTGCTCGATCATCGTCAGGTAGCGGTCGCGCACCGCCGCGGAGACGCCCCACCGCTCCAGGCCCTCGTGCGCCATCGGCAGCAGGCGGCGCAGCACGAGCTCGGTCGTCGGGACGTCGCCGAACCCGGGCCAGTACGAGCGGGCGTCGATGCCGAGGCGGGCGCCCTCCTCGAAGTTCGCCTCCGCCGCGGAGAAGCTCATCCGGGTCCAGACCGGGCGGTCCTCCTCGGCGAGCACCCGCAGGGTGCCGTAGTAGAACGCGGCGTTGGCGAGGACGTCGGCGATGCTCGGCCCCGCGGGCAGCACGCGGTTCTCGACGCGCAGGTGCGGGCGGCCCCCGACGATGTCGTAGATGGGCCGGTTCCAGCGGTAGACGGTGCCGTTGTGCAGCCGCAGCTCCTTGAGCTCGGGCACCTCGCCGCGCTCGAAGACGTCCTCGGGCTGCTCCTCGGAGATCTCCGGCAGCAGGGCCGGGAAGTAGCGCACGTTCTCCTCGAACAGGTCGAAGATCGAGGTGATCCACCGCTCCCCGAACCAGACCCGCGGCCGCACCCCCTGGTTCTTCAGCTCGACCGAGCGGGTGTCGGTGGACTGGGTGAACAGCGGGATGCGCGTCTCGGCCCACAGGCGCTGGCCGAGGAAGAACGGCGAGTTCGCGCCGACCGCCAGCTGCGGGCCCGCGAGCACCTGGGCGGCGTTCCAGTGGTCGGCGAACCGCTCGGGCTGGACCTGCACGTGCAGCTGGATCGAGGTGCAGGCCGACTCGGGGGCGAGGCTGTCGGAGTACCGGGCGATGCGCTCGCCGGTAGGTCCCTCGAGCTCGAGCCACACGTCCTCGCCCCGCGCGTCGAGGACGGCGTTGTTGAGCGCGGCGTAGCGGATGTTCTCGCTGATCCAGTCGCCCTCGAAGTGCTCGGACATGATCGTCGGCAGGATGCCGATGGCCACGATGCCGACGCCGAGGTCGGCCGCGCGGGCCGAGGCGTGGTTGAGCGACTCGCGCAGGTGCTGCTCGAGCTCGAGCGCCGAGTCACCGGGCAGCGGCCGCGGGTGGACGTTGAGCTCGATGTTGTACCGCGCGAGCTCGGTCTGGAAGTTCTCGTCGGCGATCTGCTCGAGGACGGTCTTGTTGTCGAGCTTCGGGCCGAGGTCCTCGGACACGAGGTTCAGCTCGATCTCCAGCCCCGTCATCGGCCGGTCGAACTCGAACTCGCTCTTGCCGAGCATGCGTTCGAACACGTCGAGGTCGCGCCGGACCTTCTCCCGGTACTGCTGTCGTTGTTCCCGGGTGTACCTGGCCTGCTCGACGTCGGCGCCCACGAGCCGAGACAACCACACTCGGGGCGCCGACGCGAGAAATTCGGCCGGGGTGTTTCAGCCCTCGAACGCCTCCGGCGGCGGGCAGGAGCAGACGAGGTTGCGGTCGCCGTACGCGCCGTCGATGCGGCTCACCGGCGGCCAGTACTTGTCCGGGGCCGAGACACCGACCGGGAAGGCGGCCGTGGCGCGGTCGTAGGGGTGGTCCCACTCACCCGCCAGGCGCATCGAGGTGTGCGGCGCGTGCCGCAGCACGCTGTCGGCCACGGCGACCTCGCCGCGTCCCACCTGCTCGATCTCCTTGCGGATCGCCACCATGGCGTCGCAGAACCGGTCGAGCTCGTAGAGGTTCTCCGACTCGGTGGGCTCGACCATGAGCGTGCCCGCCACGGGGAAGCTCATCGTCGGGGCGTGGAAGCCGTAGTCGATGAGCCGCTTGGCGACGTCGTCGACCGTGACGCCGGTGCGGGCGGTCAGGGCACGCAGGTCGAGGATGCACTCGTGCGCGA
Organism: Actinomycetes bacterium; assembly: GCA_023389095.1. Lineage (GTDB taxonomy): Bacteria > Actinomycetota > Actinomycetes > Actinomycetales > Dermatophilaceae > Monashia. The sequence goes on along the minus strand of JAEWFB010000387.1, from coordinate 2,126 downwards.
CGAGGCCGTCGGTGCCGGAGTAGAGCACCGGGTAGTGCTCGCGCAGCCGCGCGGCCACGTAGTTGGCGTTGAGGACGGCCGCCTGGGTGGCGTGGCGCAGGCCGTCGCCGCCCATGAGCCGCACGTAGGCCCACGAGATCGGCAGGATGCTCGCCGAGCCGTACGGGGCGGCGGAGATCGGCCCGACGCCGGTCTCGGGGCCGGCCTCGGGCGCGAGCGGGTGGTTGGGCAGGTGCGGTGCGAGGTGGGCGCGCACCGCGACCGGGCCGACGCCGGGGCCGCCGCCGCCGTGCGGGATGCAGAAGGTCTTGTGCAGGTTGAGGTGGCTGACGTCGGCGCCGAACTTGCCGGGCTGGGCGAGGCCGACCAGGGCGTTGAGGTTGGCCCCGTCGACGTAGACCTGGCCACCGGCGTCGTGCACCAGCTCGCACAGCTCGGTGATGGTGTCCTCGTACACGCCGTGGGTCGAGGGGTAGGTGACCATGATCGCGGCGAGGTCGTCGCGGTGCGCCTCGATCTTGGCGCGCAGGTCGTCCATGTCGACGGTGCCGTCCGGGGCCGTCTTGACGACGACGACCGTGAGTCCCGCCATGACGGCCGACGCGGCGTTGGTGCCGTGCGCGCTGGCCGGGATGAGGCAGACGCGGCGGTGGCCCTCGCCGTTGGCCTGGTGGTAGGCGTGGATCGCGAGCAGGCCGGCGAACTCGCCCTGCGAGCCGGCGTTCGGCTGCAGCGACACGGCGTCGTAGCCGGTGATCTCGCAGAGCCAGGCGGCGAGGTCGTCGATGAGGGCGCGGATGCCCTCGGACTGCTCGGCCGGCGCGAACGGGTGCAGGTTCGCGAACTCGGGCCAGGTGACGGCCTCCATCTCGGTCGTCGCGTTGAGCTTCATCGTGCACGAGCCGAGCGGGATCATGCCGCGGTCGAGCGCGAAGTCGCGGTCGGCGAGGCGACGCAGGTAGCGCAGCATCGCGGTCTCGCTGTGGTGGGCGTGGAAGACCGGGTGGGTGAGGAAGTCGGAGGTGCGGGCGAGCTGCGCGGGGACGCCGGAGTCGTCGCCGGAGCCGTCGACAGTGCCGGCTCCGGACGCGTCCACCCCGAGGGCCGCGAGGATCGCGGACACCGTTGCGGGAGTGGAGGTCTCGTCGAGGCTGAGCGAGACGCGGTCCGCGTCGGCCCGGCGGACGTTCATCCCACGGTCGGCGAAGGCCGTGACGACGTCGTCGGCGCGGCCGGGCACGACGACCGTGAGCGTGTCGAAGTACGCGGTGGTCTCGACGTCGATGCCGCCGGCCACCAGCTGCTCGCGCAGGCCGGCCGCGAGGCCGGTGACGCGTCGGGCGATGCCGGCCAGGCCTGCGGGGCCGTGCCAGACGGCGTACATGCTCGCCATGACGGCGAGCAGCACCTGCGCGGTGCAGATGTTGGAGGTGGCCTTCTCGCGGCGGATGTGCTGCTCGCGGGTCTGCAGCGCCAGGCGGTAGGCCTGGTGGCCGTCGGCGTCGACCGAGACGCCGACGAGGCGGCCGGGCAGCTGGCGCTCGAGGCCGCGGTGCACCGACATGTAGCCGGCGTGGGGGCCCCCGAAGCCCATCGGCACGCCGAAGCGCTGCGCGCTGCCGACCGCGATGTCGGCGCCCCACTCCCCCGGCGCCGTGACGAGCGTCAGGGCGAGCAGGTCGGCGCACGCCGTGACGAGCCCGCCTGCGGCGTGGACCGTCTCGGTGAGCGGCGCCCAGTCGTGCAGCTGGCCGGACGCGTCGGGGTACTGGAGCACGACGCCCGCCACCGGCGCGTCACCGGCGGCCGCGGACAGCGCGTCGGCGTCGTCGACGGAGCGCAGGTCGGCGACGACGAGCGGCAGGCCGATCGCCTCCGCGCGGGTGCGCATGACGGCGATGGTCTGCGGGAAGACGTGCTCGTCGACGAGGACCACGGCCTCGGCCTTGGCCCGCGTGGCGCGGTGCATGAGCGACATCGCCTCGGCGGCCGCGGTGCCCTCGTCGAGCAGCGACGAGCCGGCGACGTCGAGGCCGGTGAGGTCGGTGACGACGGTCTGGAAGTTGAGCAGCGCCTCGAGACGGCCCTGGGAGATCTCCGGCTGGTACGGCGTGTACGCCGTGTAC
>JAEWFB010000372.1 GCA_023389095.1 Actinomycetes bacterium | reverse complement strand
ACGTGCTCGCCAAGTGCTACGGCGGCGACATCAGCCGCAAGCGCAAGCTGCTCGAGAAGCAGAAGGAGGGCAAGAAGCGGATGAAGATGGTCGGTCGGGTCGAGGTGCCGCAGGAGGCCTTCGTGGCCGCCCTCTCGAGCGACGGCGACAAGGGCGACAGGAAGAAGTGACGCCGGGTGCTCCGCCGTGAGGTGGGGCACCGTTCCCGGCGGCGCTGGTTACCCACGGGTAGCATCGCGGTCATGCCCGACGTCTACGCCCTGTACCGACGCCTCGAGCGGCGCCCGTTCGGCCGCTGGGTCTTCGCCCGCGCCTTCACGACGGCAGCGCCGTACTTCCGCAGCGTCCGACCGCGCGTCGTGTCGGTCGTGCCGAACCGGGCCGTCGTCGTCGTGCCCAAGCGCCGTCGCGTCCACAACCACATCGGTACCGTGCACGCCATCGCGGCGTGCAACGGGCTCGAGGCCGCCATGGGGCTGCTCGCGGAGGCGAGCATCCCGACGACGCACCGGTGGATCCCCAAGGGGATGGAGGTGCGCTACGTCGCCACGTCGACGACCGACCTGACGTGCACGGCCGAGACCGACGTCGCGCCCTGGCAGGACGGCCGCACCGACGTCCCCGTGCGCGTCACCGCCACGCGGACCGACGGCACCGTCACCGTCGAGGGCGTCATCCACCTCCACGTGACGCCACGCTGAAGCGGCTCAGACGCCAGCACGCAGTCCGAGGGGCCACGGCTCGTGGCCTCGAGGGTGTCAGTCGGCGAGGAGCTTGGCGCGCAGGCGCTCGGTGTCCTCGGCGGTCCAGCCCTGCGTGTCGAGCCAGCCGAGCGCCCCGCCGTAGCGGGCCTCGAGCGTGCCGAGCAGCAGGCGCATCGTGTCGGTCGTCGGCGACTGCTGGGCGACGGTCTTGTCGCGCAGGTTGTCGGCGTAGGCCGGCTTGGCGCGGAGGCGGTCCATGATGGCGGCGACCCGCTCGGCAGAGGCCGCGAAGTCGGCGACGACGAGGTCGGCCGGCACCCCGACCACCGTGAGCGCGAGGCCGACGACGGTGCCGGTTCGGTCCTTGCCCGCCGCGCAGTGGACGATCGAGGCGCCTTCGCTCGCGGCGACCGCACGCAGCGCCGCGACGACGGAGTCGGGGCGCTGGGCGAGGTAGGACAGGTAGTGCTCGGACCAGAAGGCGTCGTGGCTGCGGCGACGCTCCTCCTCGGCCTGCTCGTCGGCCGTGCCGTCCGGACGCTCGGTCGCCGCCGCGGACGCGGCGCGGGCTCGCTCGGCCTCGTCGCGGGCCCGGCGCTCGTCAGTCTCCCACGGCAGGGCGCGCTCGGCGGCCGGGATGCCGGACTCGGACGTGTCCTCGCGGTACATCGTCAGGTGGTGGTAGCGGATCGCCGGTTCGGCGAGGAGGGGGCCGTCGCCCTCCTTGGCCACCTCGACGTGGGTGCGCAGGTCGACGACGTCGCGAACGCCGAGCACGTCGACGAGGTGGCGGACCGACGCGGCCGGCAGGTCCTGGAGGTTGTCGGAGCGGATCAGCCGGTGCGGGCGGACCGCGCCACCGTCCGCGGTCGGCAGTCCACCGAGGTCGCGCATGTTGACGACGCCTTCGATCTCGATCCAGTTCGGCCGGTACACGCCTTCGACCCTATGTGACGCCCGTGACGGGTCGACCACCACGTTCGGGCCGGCTGTCGGTCCGGTCCGGGAACCCGCATCGCGGCGGGTCGACGGCGGTGCGTCCGCACTCGGCCAGGATGGGAGAATGGCGCCGTGCCGCCCTCCGCCCTGCCCGATGGCGACCCTGCGCCGCCGACCGGCGAGCTGCCGGCGTCCGCCCTCACCGACCTGGCCTCCACCGACCTCGGGATGTACGTCCACGTGCCGTTCTGCTCGGTGCGCTGCGGCTACTGCGACTTCAACACCTACACGCTCACCGAGCTCGGCGGACCCGGCGCGAGCATCGGCCTCGACACCTACGCCGACGCGGCCCTGCGCGAGCTCGACCTCGCTGCAGGGGTGCTCGGCCCCGACGCGCCGCCGGTGTCCACGGTCTTCGTCGGCGGTGGCACTCCGACCATGCTGCGCAGCGGCGACCTCGTCCGCGTCGTCTCGGGCATCCGGGACCGCTTCGGGCTCGCCGCCGGTGCCGAGGTGACGACCGAGGCCAACCCCGACTCCGTGACGCCCGGGTCGCTCGCCGAGCTCGCTGCCGGCGGCTTCACCCGGGTGTCGGTCGGCATGCAGTCGGCCGTGCCCCACGTGCTGCGCACGCTCGACCGGACCCATGACCCCGAGAACGTCGCCCGCGCGGTCGCCGGCGCCCGGTCCGCCGGCCTGCAGGTCAGCGTCGACCTCATCTACGGCACGCCGGGGGAGTCGCTCGCCGACTGGCGCACGAGCCTCGAGACGGCCATCGCCCTGGAGCCCGACCACGTGTCGGCCTACGCCCTCGTCGTCGAGGAGGGGACCCGCCTGGCCGCGCAGGTGCGGCGCGGGCTCGTGCCCGCGCCCGAGGACGACGACGAGGCCGACAAGTACGAGCTGGCCGACGAGCTGCTCACCGCAGCTGGGTTCGGCTGGTACGAGGTGAGCAACTGGGCCCGCGACGAGCGGCACCGGTGCCGCCACAACATCGCCTACTGGGCCGGAACGAGCTGGTGGGGGATCGGCCCGGGCGCGCACAGCCACGTCGGCGGCGTCCGCTGGTGGAACGTCAAGCACCCGAGCGCGTACGCCCAGCGCCTGGCGTCGGGGCAGTCGCCCGCTGCCGCCCGCGAGCTGCTCGACGACGAGCAGCGCTACGACGAGCGTGTGCTCCTCGGCACACGCCTCGTCGAGGGGCTGCCGGTCGCGGACCTGCGAGGATCGGGGCGTGCCGCCGTGGCCGGGCTCGTCGCCGACGGGCTCGTCGACGGCGTCGAGGCCGTCTCCCGCGGACGGGTCGTGCTGACCCGCCGCGGGCGGCTGCTCGCCGACACCGTCGTGCACCGGCTGCTCGCCGCCTGAGACCCGCCGGTGCGTCCGCGACGTAGGGCCGGTGGCGCGACAGGTCACCGCCGACCGACGAGGATGGACCCATGACGCAGACCGCGCCCACCGACCGCGACACGTCCGGGCCGGGCCGAGAGCCCGCTCGCAGCACCGACGCACCCGGCACCGACGCGTCGGGGCCCGTCGACGTGCCGGCCGTCGTCGCCTCGGTCCGGGCGGCGTTCCGCAGCGGCCGGACCAAGCCGTACGCCTGGCGCGTCGAGCAGCTGAAGGCGCTCCGCTCGCTCATCGTCGACCACGAGGACGAGCTGGCCGCCGTCCTGCACGAGGACCTCGGCAAGAGTGCCACCGAGGCGTGGGTCACCGAGCTGGGCTTCGTCGTCGAGGAGATCGACCACACGCTGGGCCACCTGCGCTCCTGGCTGCGCCCGCGACGCGTGCCGGTGCCGCTGTCGCTCGTGCCGGGGCGCGCCCGCGTCGTCCGTGAGCCGCTCGGGGTCGTGCTCGTCATCGCCCCGTGGAACTACCCGGTGCAGCTGCTGCTGGCGCCCCTCGTCGGGGTCCTCGCCGCCGGCAACGCCGCGGTGCTCAAGCCGAGCGAGGTCGCGCCGGCCACCTCACGTGCGGTGGCCCGGCTCGTCCCGCGCCACCTCGACGCGTCGGCCGTGCGCGTCGTCGAGGGCGGCGTGCCCGAGACGACCGCACTGCTGGCCGAGCGCTTCGACCACGTGTTCTACACCGGCAACGGGGTCGTCGGACGCGTCGTGCTCGAAGCGGCGGCCCAGCACCTGACGCCCGTGACGCTCGAGCTCGGCGGCAAGTCGCCCACGTACGTGCACGCGGACGCCGACCTCGCCGTCGCCGCCCGCCGGATCGTCTGGGGCAAGTTCACCAACGCCGGGCAGACGTGCGTGGCTCCCGACTACGTCCTCGGCACCCGTGCCACGCTCGACGCCCTCGTGCCCCACCTCGCCGACGCGATTCGGGAGTCCTACGGAGCCGACCCCCAGGCGTCGGGGGAGTACGGCCGCATCGTCAACGACCGGCACTTCGAGCGGCTGGCCGGCCTCGTCCACACCGACCACGTCGTCCTCGGCGGGCAGGCCGACGCGTCGACGCGCTACCTCGCGCCGACGGTGCTCGACCGCGTGGCGCTCGACGACCCCGTCATGCAGGACGAGATCTTCGGGCCGGTGCTCCCGCTCGTCGAGGTGTCCGGCGTCGACGAGGCGATCGAGGTCATCACCGGCCGCGACAAGCCGCTGGCCCTCTACGTCTTCACCGCCGACGCGGACGTGCGCCGACGCTTCGTGCGCGACACGTCGTCGGGCGCCCTCGGGGTCAACCTGCCGCTCGCGCACATGGCGGTGCACGGCCTGCCCTTCGGGGGTGTGGGCCCCAGCGGGTCCGGCGCGTACCACGGTGAGCGCTCCGTCGAGCTGTTCTCGCACGCGAAGGCCGTGCTCGAGACGCCGACGTCTCCCGACACGACCGCGGTGGTGCGCCCGCCCTTCACGCCGTTCAAGCGGCTGGTCATCGACCGCGTCGTGGCCCGGGGACGTCGGCACCGCGCCTGACCGCCCCCGCGCCTCACGTACCACGCGGTGTGTGGTATGACGTGGATGTCGTTCCGCGTGTCGCGTGGTGATTCTGGGATTCCTGATACAGGACGACGTCTATGTCCTAGATTGCGTCGGGTACGCAGCACGGACGGGAGACCCGGTGACGGCCACGACGCGATCAGTACCAACCTGGCGACGGCGCTCGGCGCTCCTCGTGGCGACCCTCGTCGCCGGCCTCGTGGGCGTCTGGGTGCCCGCCCCCGCGCAGTCCGCGGAGTGGATCGTCCTCTGCCCCACGCCCCAGCAGGTGAGCGCGGGCGTCAACAGCTACGACGCGTGCATCGCCGACGGGTACTCGGACTCCGGGTACAAGGCCAAGGCCTCGACGAGCTGGTGGAGCCAGTCGGTCGGGCACAACTGCACGAACTACGTCGCCTACCGCCTCGTCCAGAACGGCCTGCCGAACAAGCGGCCCGCGCAGCTCAGTGGCAACGCCTTCAACTGGGGGCTGGCCTTCGCGGGCCAGACGAACGACGCCCCCGCCGTCGGGTCCATCGCGTGGTGGGGCCAGTCCTTCTCCGGCACCGGTCACATCGCGTACGTCGAGAAGGTCGTCTCGGCCAACGAGATCCTCGTGTCCGAGGACAACTGGGGCGGTGACTTCCGGTGGCGCCGCGTCACCCGG
>JAEWFB010000368.1 GCA_023389095.1 Actinomycetes bacterium | reverse complement strand
TGTGGTTGAGCTCGACGCGGAGCGTGCCGCCGGTGTCGCCGACGCGGACCGGCTCGTCGAGACGTCCGGCGCTGATGCGCAGGTCGTCGAGCAGGCGCAGCGCCTGCCTCGCGAAGTAGCCGAGCTCGGGGTGGTGGCGCTTGCCCTCGAGCTCGGTGACGACGACGACGGGCAGGACCACCTCGTGCTCGGCGAACCGGAGCATCGCGCGTGGGTCGGACAGGAGCACCGACGTGTCGAGGACGTACGTCTTGTGCGGGGGACGTTCGCGTGTGGTGGCGCGTGTGGAGGCCGCGGCCGGCTTGGTGGTCGTGCTGGCGGAGTCCGTCGTGACCGGACGTGTGGTGCGTGCCATGTGCCACTCCCTACGCGGCGCGCGTCGCGCGCCTACTCGCTCCCGAGGTGCCGGGCGGTGACCACCAGAGGGTGGCGCAGGGCCCGGCCCTCCGTCCTGAGCGATCGCTTCATCGGTGGGCCTCCTGGCAACGTCCGACGGGTGTCGGCCGTTGGCACGACGGTACGGCCGGAGACCCACAGCGACGCGGATTGAGGCCTCGTGCGTCGTCGTGTCGTCCGAGTGTTCACGTGCCGGTAACACCGGCGTCGGTCGACGCCGTGCGCCGGCCCGCAATCACCGCGCGCGTCGCCGCCCGGCCGACACGGCCATGCCCCCGACGACCAGGGCGAACAGGCCGAGCAGGACGATGACGACGATGCCACCCGCGCTCGTCGGGGTCTGCCCGGTGACGGCCCGCTTCAGGGCCAGGGCCATGACGACCGCGACCACGGCGCAGACCACGACGAGGACCCACCGGCCCACCCGGGCCAGGCGCGAGTCGTCGCCGAAGGCACTGCCGACGTTCGCGCCGGACTCCTTCGCCGCCGCCAGCGGGTCGACGCCGGGGTGCCGCCGGCGCCAGCCACGACGGGCCAGCCCCATCCTGACGATGACGCCACCGATCCCGACGAAGACGAGGCCCACGACGAGGCGGGCGGCCCGGGCGTCGGGCCCGGCGAAGAGGCCCATCAGCACCCCGAACAGCCCGAGCCCACCGAGGAGGGTGCCGAGCGTCAGGGTCGTGCCGATGCCGACCGGGCCGAAGGGCTGGGCCGGGTCGTCGAGCCAGGCGTAGGGGGGCGGGTCCTGCGCACGGCCCGTGGGCCCCGGGGTCCCGGGCGAGGTGCCGCCGGTCACGCGGCGGCGCCCTCGAAGAGCGCGGCGAGCACTGCGGGCAGCTCGGCGTCGGTCACCGACCGCCCGACACGGTGGGCACCGTCGGCACCGGCGGCACTGTCGGCCGGGTCGGACACCGACCAGCCCGACCCCTCCGGGTCGAGGCGGCGGGTGCCGACGACGCCGTCGAGCGTGCGGGTCTCGACCCCGAAGCGCGCCCTCGGCGCCGTGGCGCGCATCTGGCTGACAGCGCGCGCGAGCAGCTCGGCGGGGCGGTCCACCGCGTTGCTGAGCCCGACGAACCAGGTGCCCAGGCTGCGGGGCTGCAGGAGCGCGACGATGTCGCCGTCCTCGAGCACGACCATGAGGTCACCGCGCTCCCCGTCGCGCATGCTGACCCCCGTCCAGCGCTTCGCCCGCGCGAACACCGTCTCGAGCACGGCCGCCTCACCCCGGCTCACGGCCCGGTCACCCTCCGGGGCGGCGAGACCCCGGGCGAGCAGCGAGGCGACGGCTGCCGCCCCGACGACCTCGTCGGTGGGGGCGGCGTCGAAGCCGAGGGAGGTGACGGTCATCCGCGAGCTCTCGGTGGCGTGGCGTCCGAGCAGGTAGCGGATCTCCGCCCAGCCGAAGCCGTAGACGTCCTCGGGCAGCTCGACGCGGGCCAGGTCCGAGCCTGCGAGCGGGTCAGTCGACATCGGTGTGCTCCTTCATAGGTCCCTGTGGCACGTGGGCCATCCTGTCGTGTCGGGGCGGGCGAGCGCGAGCCGGCACCGGCGCGCGCGAGTGGTGCGGGTCGGGCCGCGACTGCCGCCGCCCACCGGTCAGAAGATGCTCGTCACGGAGTCCCAGGCGTCGGACGCGGCGTCGCCGATGCCCTCGGCGACGTCGGCGATGCCCTCACCGACCGCGTTGACGGCGTCGTGGACGGCCGGGATGTTCTGGTAGGCGGCCAGGCCCAGGCCCGCGACGCCGCACGCGATGTTGACCGGGGGCGGCGCGAAGACCGCACCCGCGGCCAGGCCGGTGCCCAGGCCGTTCTCGATGATCCCGGCCGTGTCGCCCTTGGCGATGGAGACGCCCAGCTGCGCGGCGCTCAGCCCGATGCCCACCGGTCCGAGCACACCGAACTTGCCGACGAAGTTGCCGGCCGAGCTGCCCTCGGCGAAGAGGCCCGACAGCCCCTTCATGTCCCACGCGTCGGAGAACAGGCCCGCCCCGGCCGCGAACTTCGACGCGCTGGGGAACATCTCGAGCATGCTGTCGCCGGCCTTGGCCATCTCGGTGATGTTCCCGAGGTAGCGGCCACTCAGCAGGGCGCCCTGGGCGCGGCTGTAGACCGAACCGAAGGCCGCGGTCTGGGCCAGCAGGCTCGGCATCCCGAAGATCGTCATCGCGTTGGCGATGCCGTCGAGCGGCGACATTCCGCCGTCGCCACCGCCGCCCGGGCTCCCGGGCTGCCCCGTGCCCGGACCGACGGTCGGACCGAGCGGGCCGGCGCCACCTGAGCCCGGGCCGCTCGTGGTGTCCTGGGCGCCGGCGTTGCGGCGCAGCGCCTCGGCGAGCTTGCCGAGGTCGGTGCCGAACTGGCCGAGCTGGGCGTCGAGCGGCGGCCACTTGCTCATCAGGTGGTCGAGGTCGCCACCACCCCAGTTGCTCTTGATGGCGTTGACGACCCGTGTGGCCTCGCCGCGGACCGTCTCGCACTCGCGCGCGTGGCCGGTGATCCGCTCGGCCGCCGATCGCAGCGCGACCGGGTCGGCACCCTTCTTGTAGATGGCCATTGGCTCTCCCCTGTGATGGACGACGTCCGAAACCTATGCAACGGCCCCCGGGCCTGCAATGGGGAGCAGTCCCCATCGCGGCGCGACGTCGGCCGGATCGCGTGCCGTCAGCCGTGGCTCACGCGCGGCCCAGGCGTGGCCGACGGGCGCTCACGTGCGTTCGGCTCACGTGCCGAAGCGTCGGTGGCGGCCCGCGTACGCGCGCAGCGCGCGCAGGAAGTCGACGTGCCGGAAGTCGGGCCAGTACGCCTCGCAGAAGTAGAACTCCGACGTCGCGCTCTGCCACAGCAGGAAGCCGCCGAGGCGCTGCTCCCCCGACGTGCGGATGACGAGGTCGGGGTCGGGCTGGCCCTTGGTGTAGAGGTGCCCGGCGATGTCCTCGACCGTGATGCCGGCGGCGATCTGCTCGATCGACTCGCCGCGGGCGGCGCGCTCGAGGAGCAGGTCACGCACGGCGTCGGCGATCTCGCGGCGCCCGCCGTACGGGACGGCGACGTTGACGGTCATGCCGGTGACGTCGGCGGTGCGCTCGGCCGAGGCGCGCAGGCTCTCGGCGGTCCCGGGCGGCAGCAGGTCGAGGGCCCCGACGATGCGCACGTGCCAGTGGCCGGCGTCGGCGAGGTCCGAGACCGCGGTCTCGATGATCTTGAGCAGCGGCTCGAGCTCTTCCTGCGGGCGGTGCAGGTTGTCGGTCGACAGGAGCCAGAGGGTCACGTACTCGACGCCGGCCTCGCGGCACCACTCGAGCAGGTCCTCGATCTTGTCGGCGCCGGCCTGGTGGCCGGTGGCGGTGCCCTCGCCGCGCGCCTTGGCCCAGCGGCGGTTGCCGTCGAGCATGACGGCGACGTGGCGCGGGAGGGACTCCTTGGGGAGATCCTTGAGGACCCGGCGCTCGTACGCGCCGTAGACCACATCGCGCCACCCCACGGGGCCTCCTCGTCGATGTCGGACGTCACCGACCGCGGATGGGCCGGTGCCGGACCGCCGTCCACTGCTCGGGCAGCCCCGGTGGGCCACGCTTCCACCGTACCCCTCGCCCCGCCGCGCCCCACCCGGCCGGGCGGCGCGGCACCGGGCCTTCACACGACCTTCACAGGAGCGGCGCAACACCTACGCCCCCGTAACCTACGGTTGCGTAGGTTAGACTCGCGCCATGACCACCGAGCAGCACCACACCCCCGAGCCGGGCGTCGAGGACGCCTCGGGCCCCGTCGCCGAGCTCGTCGCCGCCGTCAAGCCCCGGCTGCGTGGCTGGCTGCACCTCGGCATGTTCCCCCTGGCCGTCGTCGGCGGCCTCGTCCTCGTGGTCGTGTCCGACCCCGGGGCCGTGCGCACCGCCTCGATCGTCTTCACCATCACGGCGGGCCTGCTGTTCGGGGTGTCCGCGATCTACCACCGCGGCACGTGGGGGCCGCGAGCCGGCGCCCTGCTCAAGCGGCTCGACCACTCGAACATCTACCTCATCATCGCCGGCACCTACACGCCGTTCGCCGTGACGCTGCTGCCGACGACCCAGGCCCGGATCCTGCTGTCGATCATCTGGTCCGCGGCGATCGGCGGCGTCGTCTTCCGCATCCTGTGGGTGAGCGCGCCGCGCTGGCTCTACACCGGGCTCTACATCGCGCTCGGCTGGACCGCCGTGTTCTACGTCGTGCCGTTCTGGAGGGCCGGCGGCCCGCTCATCGGCTCGCTCATCGGCCTCGGCGGCATCCTCTACACCGTCGGCGGCGTCATCTACGGGACGAAGCGACCCAACCCCTCGCCCCGCTGGTTCGGCTTCCACGAGGTCTTCCACGCCTTCACCCTCGGCGGGTTCGCCTCGCACTTCGCCGCGGTCACGCTCGCCGTGGTGGGCTACCAGGCCGTCAGCTGAGGCTGCGGCCCCGCTCACGCCAGATGCAGCGAGGCCCCCGGTTCGACCGGGGGCCTCGCTGTTTCTGTGTCCGCTGCGCTCAGCGGGTCGGACCCTGTGGGTCGCTGCCCGGGCCGCCCGACGCATCGGGCGGCTCCGGCCCGTCGGCGTCGGTGCCCGACGCGTCGACCGGAGTGGTGGCCTCGTCCTCGGCGCGCTCGCGGTCGCGGTAGGCCATCCGGCGCAGCCGCGTGTTCATGTTGCGCACGAGGAACCACAGCGCCACGGCGAGCACGAAGAACGCGATGAAGCCCCAGATCCCGGGGCCGATGGGCAGGTTGCCGCCGTCGGCCATCAGTCCTGCACCTCCTCGCCGGACGCGTCCGCGCCGGCCTGCTCGTCGGTGACGGCCACGTTGTCGCGGCCGTCGGTCGCCCCGGCGTCGGATTGCGCCTCGGCGTCCGCGTGCGTGTCGGCGTCGGCGTGCGTCTCCGCGCTGTCGCCGCGGACCGCACCCGTCGAGGTCGTCGCCTCCGCGGCGTCCTCCTCCGGCTCGGGACCCTCGGGGAGGCGTCCGTCGTAGGCGAGGACGAGGTCACCACGCGTCGCGAGCGCGTCGGCCTCGGCCGGCGTGCCGATGCCGGCGAAGAGGTCGTCCTCACCCTCGGCCACCGGCACGAAGGACAGCGCGGCCTCGAACTGCTCGATGGGCCAGACGCGCTGCTGGATCGACAGCGGCACCTGGAACCAGAAGCCGTCGGGGTCGACCTGCGTCGCGTGCGCCACGAGGGCCCGGTCGCGCGTCTCGAAGTGGTCGCCGCACCGGATCGTCGTGGTCGTGCGGCCCTCCCGCCGCGGCTTCCAGTTGGCGAGCCACTCGGCGTACGGGCTCTCGAGGCCCTCGGCCACCATCGCCTCGTGGATGAGGGTGAGGCGCTCCTTGCTCCAGCCGCCGTTGTAGTAGATCTTCAGCGGCTGCCACGGCTCGCCGGCGTGGGGGTAGCGCTCGGGGTCGCCGGCCGCCTCGAACGCCGCCATCGACACCGTGTGGCACATGATGTGGTCCGGGTGGGGGTAGCCACCCTTCTCGTCGTAGGTCGTCATGACGTGCGGGCGCCACTGCCGGATGACGCGCACCAGCGCCTCGGTGGTCACCTCGAGGTCCTCGAGGCCGAAGCAGCCGTCGGGCAGGGGCGGCAGCGGGTCGCCCTCGGGCAGGCCCGAGTCGACGAAGCCGAGCCACGTGTGCTCGCAGCCGAGGACCTCCTGGGCCGCCTTCATCTCGTCGCGCCGCACCTGCGCGATGTCGCGCAGGATGTGGGCGTCGTTCTTCAGCTTCTCGTTGAGGATGTCGCCGCGCTCGCCGCCGGTGCACGAGACGACCATGACCGACGCGCCCTCCGCGACGTACTTCGCGGTGGTCGCGG
>JAEWFB010000354.1 GCA_023389095.1 Actinomycetes bacterium | reverse complement strand
CGTCGCACGGCGCCGTCCCCCAACGGAGGAGGACGCCATGACCGACACGCCACTCTCGTCCGACGACCCGACGACCGAGGGCCCTGCCGACGGCGGCGCCGACACGAGCACGCACGACGGCGGCGCGGACGGTGGCGCCGAAGGCCCAGCCGACGGCGGCGCCGACACGAGCACGCACGACGGCGGCGCGGACGGTGGCGCCGAGGGCCCCGCCGACGGCGGCGCCGACACGAGCACGCACGACGGCGGGGCCGACGGCAGCGCTCAGTGAGCGCGCGAGCGAGAGCGACCGCGCCACCATGACGGCAGAAACCACGTACCGAGTACCCACGCGTTCGCGTGGGTACTCGGCTCTCGCGCGCCTCGTGCCCCTGTCCCCGACCGGCTTCGCCAGCGAACACTGGGGTCGGCAGCCCCTCGTGTCCCGGGCAAACGAGCTGCTCGCCGGCGCCGCCGACCTGCTCGGCCGCGACGACGTCGACGAGCTCGTGTCGCGACGCGGGCTGCGCACCCCGTTCCTCCGGGTGGCCCGTGACGGTCGCACGCTCGGCGACCGCGAGTTCACCGCGGGCGGTGGCGTCGGCGCCGGCATCGCCGACCAGGTCAGCGACGACAAGCTGCTCGGGCACTTCGCCGCCGGGGCCACGATCGTCCTGCAGGGCCTGCACCGCACGTGGGCCCCCCTCATCGAGTTCTGCCAGCGGCTGGCCGAGGAGCTCGGCCACCCGGCGCAGGCCAATGCCTACGTCACGCCACGCCAGAACCGCGGGTTCGACGACCACTACGACGTCCACGACGTCTTCGTCGTCCAGACCTCCGGGGAGAAGCGGTGGCGCCTGCGGCCGCCGGTGCGCCCCGCCCCGCTGCGCGACGATCCGTGGACCGACCACCGGGCCGACGTCGAGGAGGCGGCCAGCCACGAACCCCTGCACGAGTTCACCCTGAGCGCCGGCGACGTGCTCTACCTGCCCCGTGGCTGGATCCACTCCGCCACCGCCCTCGGCGGGGTCAGCACGCACGTCACCATCGGCGTGCACGTGTGGACCCGTCGACACCTCGCCGACGAGCTGGTCGCCCTCGCCCTCGATGCCGCGAGCGGCGCCGAGCGCGTGCGCGGAACGCTGCCCCTGTCCCCGGGAGGGCCGCGGCTCGCGTCGCTCACCGACGACGTCGAGGCGACGCGCGACGCGCTGGTCGTGGCCCTGCGCTCGGTGCCCGCCGTCGACGTCGTCAGGGCGTTCGAGAACCGCTGGCGCGAGACGCAGCGTGCCGCACCGGTCGGCCCGCTGGCGCAGGTGGCGGCGGCCGAGGACCTCGAGGGTCGCTCCTGCGTGCGGCTGCGGCCGCACCTGGGCGCGCGCCTGGGCGCCGAGCCCGGTGGCGGGGCCCGGCTCACGAGCCGGCTGCCCGACCTCACGGTGGAGGAGCACGACGTGCCTGCTCTCATCGCCCTCGTCGACGACGGTGTGCTGCGCGCCGACATGGTCGGCCTCGACCTCACCCGGCGCCTGCTGCTCGCGGGACTCGTCGTCCTCGAGGACTGAACCGGCGCGTCTCGGGGTACCTCAGCGAGCGACGCCGGGCCGGCGCCGGCACGACGGCCCGGCGTCACCGGCGTCCCGGCTGCCTCACCAGCTGCTCCCGTTGTGGGAGCAGTGCGCGAGGGTGCGACAGAGCACCTCGGCTTCCGGGGTGCACACACCGAAGCCTCACCAGCTGCTCCCGTGGTGGGAGCAGTGCGCGAGGGTGCGACAGAGCACCTCGGCTTCCGGGGTGCACACGCCGAAGCCTCACCAGCTGCTCCCGTGGCGGGAGCAGTGCGCGAGGGAGCGCGCTCCGGCGGCGCGCTCCTCAGCCGGCGGCGACGGCCTCGAGCAGGGACCCGCGGGCGCCGACGAGCGACGGGCCGTACCACGTCAGGAGGCGCCCGCTCACGAGTGCGGAGCTCGCGTGGGCGAAGGCTTCAGGACCGTCGGTGGGTGTGAAGACGTAGGGCTCGTCGGGCAGCAGGACGGTGACGCCGTCGCGGTCGATGGCGGCGAGGTCGACGTGCGGATAGCGCTCGGACGCGCCGGCGAGCACGTTGCGCCAGCCGAGCCGGGCCACGACGTCACCGGTGAACGTGTCGCGGCCCACGGCCATCCACGGGTCGCGCCAGATCGCGACCGCCACCTCGCGCGTGGGGTCGGGGACGGGCCCGCCCCACTCCTCCCGGGCGGCCTCCAGCCAGTCGGGAGTCGGCACACCGACCGCCTCGGCCAGGAGGCGGTCGAGGGACTCGAGCGCCTGGGGCACGGTCTGGATGTCGGTGACCCACACCGCGATCCCGGCCTCGCGCAGTCGCCGGACGTCGAGCTCGCGGTTCTCCTCCTTGTTGGCCACGACGAGGTCGGGGCGCAGCGCTGCGACCGCCCGCCGGTCGGGGTTCTTGGTGCCCCGGACCCGCTGCACCGCAAGGCCTTCGGGGTGGGTGCACCAGTCGGTGGCGCCGACGAGGACCTCCGGGGCCGTCGCCGCGACCGCCTCGGTGATCGAGGGCACGAGCGACACCACGCGACGCGCCGGGCCGGTGAGGGGGACCGGCGCGCCGAGGTCGTCATGCAACGTCACGGCATGGCCTGTCGACACCGGGAGCCCAGCACGTCACGGCCTTTCGACGGTGTCAGACGTTGCGGCGGTACTGGCCACCGACCTCGAAGAACGCCTCGGTCACCTGTTGCAGCGAGCACACCCGCGCTGCCCGCATCAGCACGTCGAAGACGTTGCCGCCCTCGATGGCGACGCGGCGCAGCTCCTCGAGCGCGGCCCGCCCCTCCTCCTCGTGCTCGGAACGGAAGGCGCGGACCCGCGCGAGCTGGCCCTGCTTCTCCTCCTCCGTGCCACGCGCGAGGACGACCTCGCGGGGCGTCTCCCCCTCGTGCGGGTTGCGGAAGGTGTTGACGCCGATGATCGGCAGGCTGCCGTCGTGCTTGCGGTGCTCGTAGAGCATCGACTCGTCCTGGATGCGGCCGCGCTGGTAGCCGGTCTCCATGGCGCCGAGGACGCCGCCACGCTCGGTGATCCGGTCGAACTCCTTGAGCACCGCCGCCTCGACGAGGTCGGTGAGCTCGTCGATGACGAAGGAGCCCTGGAGCGGGTTCTCGTTCATCGCCAGGCCCCACTCGCGGTTGATGATGAGCTGGATCGCGAGGGCGCGCCGCACCGACTCCTCCGACGGCGTCGTGACGGCTTCGTCGTAGGCGTTGGTGTGCAGGCTGTTGGCGTTGTCGTAGATGGCGATGAGCGCCTGGAGCGTCGTGCGGATGTCGTTGAAGTCCATCTCCTGCGCGTGCAGGCTGCGGCCCGACGTCTGGACGTGGTACTTCAGCTTCTGGCTGCGCTCGCCGGCGCCGTACTTCTCCTTCATCGCCACGGCCCAGACGCGTCGGGCGACGCGGCCCAGCACCGAGTACTCGGGGTCCATGCCGTTGCTGAAGAAGAAGGACAGGTTGGGCGCGAAGTCGTCGATGGCCATGCCGCGCGCCAGGTAGCTCTCGACGTAGGTGAACCCGTTGGCGAGGGTGAAGGCGAGCTGGCTGATGGGGTTCGCCCCGGCCTCGGCGATGTGGTAGCCGGAGATGCTGACCGAGTAGAAGTTGCGGACCTTCTTCTCGATGAACCACTCCTGGATGTCGGCCATCATCTTCAGGCTGAACTCGGTGCTGAAGATGCAGGTGTTCTGGCCCTGGTCCTCCTTGAGGATGTCGGCCTGCACCGTGCCGCGGACGTTCGCCAGCGCGTACGCCTCGAGCTCGGCCCGCTCGTCGGCGGACGGCTCGCGACCCTCGCGCTCGCGGAACGCGTCGACCTGCTGGTCGATGGCCGTGTTGAGGAAGAAGGCGAGGATCGTCGGCGCGGGACCGTTGATCGTCATCGACACCGAGGTGGTGGGCGAGACGAGGTCGAACCCGCCGTAGAGCACCTTCATGTCGTCGAGCGTGGCCACGGAGACGCCGGACGTGCCGACCTTGCCGTAGACGTCGGGACGCGGGTCGGGGTCGCGGCCGTAGAGCGTGACCGAGTCGAACGCCGTGGACAGGCGGGTGGCCGGCTGCCCCTCGGACAGCAGCTTGAACCGGCGGTTGGTGCGGAACGGGTCGCCCTCGCCGGCGAACATGCGGGCCGGGTCCTCGTTGTCGCGCTTGAACGGGAAGACGCCGGCCGTGAAGGGGAAGAAGCCGGGCAGGTTCTCGCGGCGCAGGAACGACACGAGCTCGCCGTGGTCGGTGTACCTCGGCAGGGACACCCGACGGATCGTGTTGCCGGACAGCGACTCCCGGGTCAGCTTGGTGACGAGCTCACGGTCGCGGACCTTGACCACCTGCTCGTCGCCGGAGTAGGACTCGACGACGGCGGGCCACGTGGCGAGGGCATCGGCGACCGGTTGCGGCACGTCGCTGCGCGCCGACTCGAGCAGACCGTCGACGCCGGACGCGTCGGACCCGGAGTCGGCGAGCTCGCCGCGCACGAGGTCGAGCCGCTGAACGCGCGACGCGGCGCTCGCGAACCGCACGGTGTCGGAGTGGTACCGGCGGACCGTCTCGCTGATCTCGGCGAGGTAGCGGACGCGGGCGGCGGGGACGACGGTGGCGATGCGCGTCGACTGCTTGGTGGACACGTGCGGCAGGACGCCCTCCTGGACGGGCATCCCCTTGCCGGACAGCAGGTTCCGCAGCTCCTGGTAGAGCGCCGTGACGCCGTCGTCGTTGAAGGTCGCGGCGCTCGTGCCGTACACCGGCATGTCGGCCGGGCCCTTGCCGAAGGCCTCGCGGTTGCGGACCATCTGCCGACCGACGTCGCGCAGGGCGTCCTCGGCGCCGCGGCGCTCGAACTTGTTGATGGCCACGACGTCGGCCATGTCGAGCATGTCGATCTTCTCGAGCTGGCTGCTCGCGCCGAACTCGGGCGTCATGACGTAGAGGGAGACGTCGGAGTGCTCGACGATCGCGGCGTCGCCCTGCCCGATGCCGGGCGTCTCGAGGACGACGAGGTCGAACCCGGCGGCCTTGACGACGGCGAGGATGTCGTCGAGGCGGGCCGGCACCTGGCTCTTGCCGCGGGTGGCGAGGCTGCGGAAGAAGACGCGGTCGCCGTCGAGGGCGCTCATCCGGATGCGGTCTCCGAGGAGGGCGCCGCCGCCGCGGCTGCGGGTGGGGTCGACGGCGAGGACGGCGACGCGCAGCTTGTCCTGCTGGTCGAGGCGCAGCCGGCGCACGAGCTCGTCGGTGAGGCTGGACTTGCCGGAACCGCCCGTGCCGGTGATGCCGAGGACCGGGACGTGCCGGCGCGACGCCGCCTCGCGGACGCCGGCGAGCAGCTCCTCGTCGAGCTGGCCCTCCTGGGCACCCGTGACGGCCCGGGCGACGGCGGAGCGGTCGCCTGCGAGGACGGCCTCGAGCGTCGGGACCGAGACACCCCACGGGTCGAAGTCGCAGTCGGCGACGACGCCGTTGACCATCCCGACGAGGCCGAGGCGCTGGCCGTCCTCGGGGCTGAAGATCGTGACGC
>JAEWFB010000254.1 GCA_023389095.1 Actinomycetes bacterium | reverse complement strand
GCGTCACGCGCTCGACGGCGTCGGCGAGCACGTGGGCCAGGCGGAGGTCGTCGTCGTAGGAGGTCACCGGCTCAACCTAGCCTGCGGCGGGGGCGTGCGGCGGGCAAGCCCGCGCCGGGGGCGTCGGGGCGGGACACGCAGACGTGACGGGGGTGCGAGCACGACTGGGGCTCAGCGTTCCTCGCCCGAGCGGCTCGACAGCAGCCGGCGCAGCGACGCGAGCCGCGACGGTCCTGCCGGGCCCGCGTGCCCGTCGGCCACCCACGCGTCGAGCGCGCACTCCTCCTCGTCGTGCGTGCAGCCGCGGGGGCACTCGGCCGTGCCCTCGGCGAGGTCGGGGAAGTGGTCGATGATGCGGTTGGGGTCGATGTGCGCGAGCCCGAACGAGCGCACGCCGGGGGTGTCGATGACCCAGCCGTCGTCGTCGGGCAGCCGGAGCGCGACGGCGTTGGTCGAGGTGTGCCGCCCCCGGCCGGTCGTGTCGTTGACGTCGCCGGTGGCGCGCATCGCGGTGGGCACGAGCCCGTTGACGAGCGTGCTCTTGCCGACGCCGGAGTGCCCGACGAGCACCGAGACCCGGCCCGAGAGTCGCTCGCGGAGCTCCTCGAGCCCCGGGAAGCCGTCGGCGGTGCGCGCCGTGACGACGTGCTCGACCTCGAGCGGGGCGTAGTTGGCCAGGAACGGCCCCGGGTCGACGAGGTCGGCCTTGGTCAGGGCGAGGAGGGGCTCGAGGTCGGCGTCGTAGGCGGCGACGAGGCACCGGTCGACCATCCGGGGCCGTGGTTCGGGGTCGGCGAGGGCCGTGACGATGACGAGCTGGTCGGCGTTGGCCACGATGATGCGCTCGTAGGGGTCGGTGTCGTCGGCGGTGCGTCGCAGCACCGACCGGCGCTCCTCGATGCGGACGATGCGGGCCAGCGCGTCGGGGCCGCCGGCGAGGTCGCCGACGAGCGCGACGTCGTCGCCGACGACGACCCGGGTGCGGCCGATGTCTCGGGCCTTCATCGCGGTGACGACGCGCTCGGGCTCCTTCCTCCCGAGCGCCCCCTTCGGCACGAGGCACGTGTAGCGGCCGCGGTCGACGCCGATGACCATCGCCAGGACGGCGTCGGCGTGCGCCGGACGCTCCTTGGTGCGGGGCCTCGAGCCCTTGCGGCTGGGACGGACGCGGACGTCGCCCTCGTCGAGGTCCCGCCAGCTCATCGGGGCAGCACCCCGGGCGCCGCGCCGGCGAGCATGGCCTGCCAGAGGCCGACGAAGTCCGGCAGCGTCTTGCGCGTCGTGCCGATGTCCTCGACACGGACGCCGGGGACGCGCAGGCCCAGGATGGCGCCGGCGGTGGCCATGCGGTGGTCGTGGTAGGTGCGGAACCGCCCGCCGTGCAGGGCCGCCGGGGCGATGCGCAGCCCGTCCTCGGTCTCGGTGACCCTGCTTCCGAGGCCCCCCAGCTCGGCCGTCAGGGCCGCGAGGCGGTCGGTCTCGTGCCCGCGGATGTGGGCGACGCCGCGGATCCACGTCGGGCTCGACGCGAGGGCGGCGAGCGCCGCCACGGTCGGCGTCAGCTCGGCGGCGTCGTGCAGGTCGATGTCGATGCCGGCCAGCTCGTCGCCGCCGCTCACGACGAGGCCGGTGCGGTCGAGCCGGACGTCGGCGCCCATCGAGTCGAGGATCTCGCGGAGCATGTCGCCGGCCTGCGTCGTGTGCTGCGGCCAGCCCGGTACCCGGACCGTGCCGCCCGCGACGAGGGCCGCGGCCACGAACGGCCCGGCGTTGGACAGGTCGGGCTCGACCGACACGTCGAGCGCGTTGATCTCGGACGGCTCGACGCGCCAGGTGTCGGGCTCGCTGTCGTCGACGATCGCGCCGGCGTCGCGGAGGGTCTCGACGGTCATGAGGATGTGCGGTTCGCTCGGGACCGGCTTGCCGTCGTGGTGCACGGTGACGCCGTCGTCGTAGCGCGCGCCGGCGAGCAGCAGGCTCGAGATGAACTGCGAGGACATCGAGGCGTCCATGGTGACGCTGCCGCCCGCGAGGCTGCCGCGGCCGTGCACGGTGATCGGCAGGTGGCCCTCGGCGTCGTCGATGTCGGCCCCGAGGGCGCGGAGGGCGTCGACGACCGGACCCATCGGACGGACGCGGGCCTGCGGGTCGCCGTCGAGCAGCACCGGGCCGTCGGCGAGCACGGCGACGGCCGGCAGGAACCGCATGACGGTCCCGGCGAGGCCGCAGTCGACCCGGCCGCCGCCGCGGAGCGTCTCCGGCGGTGTGACGAGCCAGTCGTCGACCGCGCCGGGCGTCGCGTCGCCCTCGGCGGGCACGTCGTCGATGCGGACACCGAGGCTGCGCAGCGCGTCGGCCATGAGGAGCGTGTCGCGCGACCGCAGCGGCGCCCTCAGGCGCGACCGGTCGCTCGCGAGGGCCGCGAGCACGAGGTAGCGGTTGGTCAGCGACTTGCTGCCCGGTAGCAGGACCGTCGCGTCGAGCCGGCCGGACGCCGTCGGTGCCACCCAGTCGCCGTCGGGGTCGACCGTCAGCGTCCCCGTCGTCTGGCTCGCGTGCGGGTCGTGCAGGTCGTGCGGGTGGGGCTGCAGGTGTTCCTGGGGGAGGGGTTCAGCGGGACTCAAGTCAGCTCACGACGTCCTGGGCTCGATGGGCGAGGAGGCGGGCCTCGCGCGCGGCGGTCGCCTTGGCGTGGCGTGCCTCGCGGCGGGTCGTCTTCGTGGCGTGCTGGGCACGCCAGGCGAGGCCCGGGCGGCCTTCCGTGTCGACGGCTGCGAGGAGCAGGCCGCCGAGGAGGCCGACGTTCTTGAGGAAGAGGCTGCGGCTCGCGGCCTTGCGGTCCGGGTCGGTCTCGTCCCAGAAGGCGTGCTCGATGGCCGTCGTGGGCACGATCGACGCGGCGAGCACGGTGGACGCGAGGCGGGGCAGGCGTCCGGTGGCGAGCAGGAGGCCGCCGCCGAGGAGGGCGGCGCCGTTGGCCCGGACGACGAGGTCGGGGTCCTTGGCCGCGCGGGCGACCTTGTCGGCGCCCGGCACCTGGTCGGGCACCTTCTCGAGCAGGTGGGCCGCCTGGTCGGTGCGCGCGGACGGGTTGCGCAGGGCATCGACACCCGCGGCGATGAACACGGACGCGAGCAGGGGACGAGCGAGACGGCGGACGATCATGACCTTCCTCCTCCGGCCGGGGCCGTGCGTGACGGGCCGCGGCCATCGTGGACCAGTGGGACCTACGGTAGCGACATACCCACGGCCGCAGGCCTGACGCCCACCGCAGAACCCCATGACCGCGGGTGGCCGAGCCCACGTGGCCCGACACCGGTGGGGCGGCAGCGCGTGCACCTAGGCTGGGCGGCATGTGTGGGAGGTACGCCGCCAGCGCCCGGCCGGACGAGCTCGTCGAGGCCTTCGACGTCGACGAGGACCACACCGGCGAGCCGGCCCGCAGCATCCTCAAGAACCCCCAGAGCCCGCCCGCCGGCGAACCCGACTGGAACATGGCCCCCTCCAAGCAGGCGCCCGTCGTGCTGACCCGGACGCCGCGACCGCCCGACGGCGAGCCCGGCGCCGACGTCGCCCCGTCGCGACAGCTGCGCCTGCTGACGTGGGGGCTCGTCCCGTCGTGGGCCAAGGACGTCAAGATGGGCCTGCGGATGACGAACGCGCGGGCCGAGTCGGTGCTCGGCAAGGGCGCCTTCGCCAAGGCAGCGCTGTCGCGGCGGTGCATCGTGCCGGCCGACGGCTGGTACGAGTGGCAGGCCTCGCCCACCGCGGTCGACGCCAAGGGCAAGCCGCGCAAGCAGCCCTTCTTCATCCACCGCGCCGACGGCGAGAAGGTCGGGTTCGCCGGCCTCTACGAGTTCTGGCGCGACCGCGACCGGCCCGACGGCGACCCCGACGCGTGGCTCACGACGTTCACGATCATCACGACCGACGCCGACGCGGGCATGGACCGCATCCACGACCGGCAGCCCCTCGTCCTCGAGCCCGACCAGTGGGAGCGCTGGCTCGACCCCGCCGAGAAGGACCCCGACTACGTGCAGGGCGTCCTCGACTTCGCGCGCCCCGGCCGGTTCGAGGCCTACCCCGTCGGCCGCGGCGTCGGGGCGACGGCGAACAACGGCCCCCACCTGCTCGATCCCGCCCCTCGCGAGGAGCTCGTCGGCGTCGTCGACCCGATGACCGGCGAGGTGATCGGGGCGTGACCGGAGCGCTCGACAGGGCCGTCGGGGGAGTGCGCCCACGCGTCCGGGAGGTCGAGACCCCGCAGGGTCCCGCCCGGGTCCACGTG
>JAEWFB010000154.1 GCA_023389095.1 Actinomycetes bacterium | reverse complement strand
CGAGCAGCTCGGTCGGGCCTACGACGACCTCGTGGCGTCGGTGCGTCCGGGCCGTCCCGGCGTCGTCTACATCGGCAGTCCCACGCTCCCGCGGCACGTCGTGCTGGCGCTGCCGCCCACCGGTGAGGCGGGCCTCGACGTGTACGAACCCTCGATCGGACGCGTCGTCGGGCTCTCGCGCGAGGCGTTCGCGACGCGTCGGCTGCACCTTGCGGGCTGGGACGTGCCGTGGGCCGCCGTCCACGACGCGTCCTGACCGACGCGTCCTGACGGGCTCAGTCGCGCGCGGCCGGCGGTTCGGTGCGCAGGATCAGGACGGCGGCAGCGAGACCGAGGACGCCGACGACGAGGGCCGTGGGCCCCGCCCCGCTGTCGCGGTCGGCGAGCAGCCC
This sequence comes from Actinomycetes bacterium, assembly GCA_023389095.1. Taxonomy (GTDB): domain Bacteria; phylum Actinomycetota; class Actinomycetes; order Actinomycetales; family Dermatophilaceae; genus Monashia. The sequence goes on along the minus strand of JAEWFB010000154.1, from coordinate 5,598 downwards.
GGCCAGGGCTCCGACGGGAAGGGCCGCGGCGGCCGCGAGGCCGGTCGAGCGCGCCCAACGGAGCAGCTCGGGCCGGCCGATCTGCGTCGCCGGTGGCACGGACGCGCCGAGGGCCGCCGCCGCGTGGGCCACCGCGACGCCGGCGGCCGCGGGCAGGCTCCACCACGAGAACGAGCCCTCCGGGGTCAGGGTGAACCAGCCGAAGAGCATGAGCCCCCAGTAGGCGAGCGGGAGGGCCGACCCCGCCCACGACAGCGTGAGCAGGGGCACGAGCGCGAGCGCCCAGAAGATGCCCTCGAAGCCACCCGACGCGCGGTGCAGGCAGGCGAGGTACACCAGCGCGCCGAGGACGTGGGCGACGGCCAGGCCGAGCTGGCTCGTCGACCACTCCGGGCCCCCGATCCGCAGCGTCCACCGTGCGTGCCGGGTCTTGCTCGTCGTCGGGCTCGTCATGGGGTCACCGCCTCGCCAGCCGGGGCGCACGGGCGCGGCGGGCGATGTCGCGCAGCACCTGGTCGAGCGAGCCGGGACCACGCCAGGCCACGACCGGCACGCCACGCATCTGCAGGCTGTGCACCTGGGCCTCCCTCTGCAGCAGCCTGATCCGCCAGGCGAGGGACTCGTACGGGTTCGTCGACGGGTCGGTCAGGTGCTCCGGGAAGGTGTCGACGACGACGATCGTCATCCCCCTCGCGGCCAGGGTGTGGGCGATCATCAGCATCGTCGGCTCGACGAGGGGCGAGAGCACGAGGCACAGGGCGTTCGCGTCGACGCCCCGGATCGCGGACTCACCGGTGTCGCGGCGCTCGGTGGCCGGCGAGATCGAGGCGAGGGTCTCGAGGACGCGGCGCAGGTGGTGGACGCCGGAGCCGACGCCGAGCGCGGGCACCTTGGCCGCGCCCACGGTGCGGAGCGTCAGCCGGTCGTTGCCGGACAGGAAGTGCTCGCTCATGGCACCGGCGGCCCGGACGGTGACGTCGAGGCTCGTCGGGCGCCCGTCGATGCCCTCACGCGGACCGAGGTCGCTGAAGGCGTCGACGAGCAGGAACACGTGGGCGTCCTCGTCGGTGTACGTCGAGGTGACGTGGAGCGTGCCCGTGCGCGTCGAGACGGGCCAGTGGATCCGTCGCAGCCGGTCGCCCGGGTGGAAGCGCCGGATCGTGTTGAACTCGGTACCGGACCCGGGGCGGTTCGAGCGGTGCAGGCCGACGACGCCGCGCGGGTGCGGCGTCGGGGCGCTCGCGTCGAAGAGGGCGGGCAGCGGCAGCGTGCCGACCTCGAGGTCCGGCAGGTCGGTCGGGCCGACGCGGAAGGCTCCCCAGGGGCTCGAGAGGACGACGCTGACCGTGCCGATGCGTCGCCGCCCCCAGCGGGTCGAGCGGACCGCGACGACGGCCCGGCCGTCGTCGAGCGGCACGATCCCGGAGGACGGCTTGCGCTCGACCCACGGCACGCTGGCCAGCATCGCCACACCGTGGGCCTCGTGCAGCGCCGGCTCGGTGGTCACGAGGACGTTGGTCGCCTCGCCCTCGCGCAGCGTCGACACCTGCAGGTGGGCGGTGGCGCGGACCTCACCGCGCGGACGGGCCAGGTGGCCCCACACCGCCGCGACCGCGAGGGGCGTCACGAGCACGAGCAGGTCGGCGTGCCGGCTCAGGACGCCGACCACCGCGGACGCCGACGCGAGGACGATGGCGCGCTGGTGCGCCGCCGTCGGGGCCCACGACCCGAGCGAGCGCACGCCGGTCACGCCCCCGGTCCGTGCCGGCGGTGCGGGTCGGGGGAGAGAGCGCCTTCGCGGGCCGACGGCGTGGGCACGGTGCGCAGCAGCCCACCGACGACGGCCGACCCGCTGACGTTGCTCATCCACAGCTCCGGCTTGACGGTGACGCGGTGGGCGAGCACCGGCACGGCGACCGCCTTGACGTCCTCCGGCGTCACGAAGTCGCGCCCGTGGATGACCGCGTACGCGCGCGAGCACAGGAGCAGACCGAGCGAGCCACGGGGCGAGGCGCCCATGAGGACGTCGCCGTGCGTGCGGGTCGCGGCGGCGAGGGCCACGCAGTAGCGCCCCACCGACTCGTCGACGACCGTCGCCTCGACGGCGGCCTGCATCGCGAGCAGCTCGTCGGGGCCCACGACGGCGGGCAGCTGCTGCTCCTCCTGACGGCGGGCCATCCGGCCGGCGAGCACCTGCCACTCCTCCTCGAGGCTCGGGTAGCCGAACGAGACCCGCATGAGGAACCGGTCCAGCTGGGCCTCGGGCAGCGGGTAGGTGCCCTCGTACTCGACCGGGTTGGCCGTCGCGAGCACGTGGAAGGGCCGGGGGAGGCCGAAGGTGCGGCCCTCGACCGTCACCTGCTTCTCCTGCATCGCCTCGAGCAGGGCCGCCTGGGTCTTCGGGGGCGTGCGGTTGATCTCGTCGGCGAGCAGCAACCCGGTGAAGAGGGGACCGGGTCGGAAGACGAACTCCCGGTCGCGCTGGTCGAACACGAACGAGCCGGTGATGTCGCCCGGGAGCAGGTCGGGCGTGAACTGGGCCCGCTTGAACTCCAGGCCGAGCGTCTGGGCGAAGCTGCGGGCCGCGAGCGTCTTGCCCAGGCCGGGGAAGTCCTCCATGAGCACGTGCCCGCCGGCGAGGATGCCCGCGAGCACGAGCGTCAGGGCCTCGCGCTTGCCGACGACCGCGCGGTCGACCTCGTCGAGGATGGCGGCGCTCAGCTCGCTGACGCGGGCCAGCCCCATCGCGGTCGGCGCCGGAGGCGAGGCGGGGGTCGTCGCGGGGGACATCCCGGGGTCCATGGGTGGCTCCATCTCGGTCATGCGTTCACCACTGCTCGATTCGTCGGAGGATCGGGTCCAGCCTGTCGGGGCGGTAGAGGTCGGGTGGTGGCAGGCCGACGAGCAGCTGCCACAGCTCTGGCGGCGTGACGCCCTCGGACCAGCGCGGCTCCTCCTCGGCCACCAGACCGTGCCGGACGAAGAGCCGCTCGCGGATGAGGTCCTGGAGCTGCACGTGCAGGTCGTGCACGAGCGCCTCACGCCCCTCGCCGGCGACGTTGGCCGCTTCGAGGCGCGCGGCCAGGTTGGCGACCCGGAAGTCGTTGCCGCGCCCACCCGAGCCGAGCTCGCCGTCGACGAGCGGCCACACGGTGCGTCCGAGCGAGCCGACGTGGTCGATGACGTGCCAGGTGACGACGAAGGCGGCCACGAGGACCGCGAGCAGCCGTGGCGCGTCGGGCGTCAGGCCGAGCAGGGCGGTGGCCGCGACGAACCCCAGCCATGTCAGCAGCACCGCGAGGATCCGGCGGCGCCACGGCGCGAGGATCTCCCTCAGCCCGGCACTGTGACCTTCGGGCCCGGGCGGCGGTGGCGCGTGGCGTCCGCGACGCCCCCGGTCACCGGCCACCGTCGGCTCCTCCGGAGGGCGTGCCTGTGCCGGCGCCCGCGCCGGGTGGTGGCTCGTCGCCGGACACCCGGGTGGCCGCCACCCGTTCGAGGTCGGCGTGCAGCACCTGAAGGTCGGCGATGGCGCGGGCGCGATGGTCCTCGCCGAGGTCGTGGACGGAGAAGCGGGCCTCGCGATAGAGCGCGGCGAGGTCGGCGAGCCGGCCGCGGTCGACGTCCCACGTGCCGATGACGCGGGCGGTGTACTCGGTGGACGTCTCGGCCGGGTCGCGCGCCAACCCCGTGGCCGCCGCGGACGTCTCGAGGCTGAGCCAGGCCGCGACGATGGCGTTGCGGGGCTCGCCGGTCAGCAGGACCTCGATGCCGGACCGGGCCGCCGCGACGAGCTCCTCGGGGACGACGGGAGCCTCGAACGCTGGCTCGTCGTGACGCACCACCTTCGGGCGCCGCAGCACCGAGATGACGATCTGGGCCAGCACCGCGAGGACGCCGATCGCCACGAGGGCGATGACGACCTGGACCAGCAGGCCCCAGAGCGGTGACGGGGTGCTCGGAGCGATGTTCTTGAAGGAGGTGACGGGGGAGACGGACGGGCTCGACGGCAGCTGTGTCGTCGTCGGCACCGCCGAGTAGGACACCGTCGTGGCCGGGCGCGCCAGGACCGGCACCGAGGGGCTCGTGGCGGCGATGACGAGCGCCACCGCGACGACGACCCCGCCCACGGCAGCAGCGACCGTCCCCCGTCTCGACATGCCGGTCACGATAGGCCGCGGGAGCCGACCCGTCGGGACGACGGGCCCGATCGTTGCCGTCCTGACACGTTGCCCGTCAGGCGCGTGCGGCGCGCTCCTTCTCGACCGGAACGAGGTCGGCGTCGCGGACCTCGATGCCGTCACCCTCGGCGTAGGCGAGGTCGGTGACGCGCCCGCTGGCCCGCAGGTCGGCCTCGGCCGCGCGGACCCGCTCGAGCTCCTCGGGCAGGCCGACGAGCGTCATGGTGCGGATCTCGGCACGCATGCCGAGCTTGGCCTCGGACTTGACCTTGCGGACCGAGGCGAGGGCCTCTCCGACGGTCGCCAGCACCGCGGGGTCACCGCCGGTGGGCAGCGCGTCGCGGGTGGGCCAGGACTGGCGGTGCAGGGACCCCTCGCCGAACCAGGACCAGACCTCCTCGGTGGCGTACGGGATGAACGGCGCGAGCAGGCGCAGGAGGGTGTCGAGCGCGAGCCGCAGCGCCGCCCGGGCCGAGTTCGCCTCGGCCTCGCCCTGGCCGCCGTAGGCGCGGTCCTTGACGAGCTCGAGGTAGTCGTCGCAGAAGGTCCAGAAGAACGTCTCGGTGACCTCGAGGGAGCGGGTGTAGTCCCAGGCCTCGAAGCCGTGCGTCGCCTTGTCGACGACGTCGCCGAGCGCCGCGAGCATCGACAGGTCGAGCGGGTTGGTGACGGCGGCGCACAGGTCGCCCGACACGTCGCCGAACCCGAGCGCGAACTTGCTCGCGTTGAGCACCTTGATGGCGAGGCGGCGACCGACCTTCATCTGGCCGGTGTCGTAGGCCGCGTCGGTGCCGAGGCGACCCGAGGCGGCCCAGTAGCGGACGGCGTCGGCCCCGTGGGCCAGGACGACGTCCTCGGGCGTCTCGGCGTTGCCCTTGGACTTGCTCATCTTCTTGCGGTCGGGGTCGAGGATCCAGCCGCTGATGGCGGCGTTGCGCCACGGCACCGTGCCGTGCTCGAAGTGGGCACGCGTCACCGTGGCGAAGAGCCAGGTGCGGATGATGTCGTGGGCCTGGGGGCGCATGTCCATCGGGAAGATGGCCTCGAACAGCTCGGCGTCCGAGCCCGGGCCCTCGCCGCCGCGGACCGGCCAGCCGGCTGCGATCTGCGGCGAGAGCGACGACGTCGCCCACGTGTCCATGATGTCGGGGTCGGCGACGAAGCCGCCCGGGACGCCGCGCCGGCTCTCGTCGTAGCCGTCGGGTGCGTCGATCTGCGGGTCGACCGGAAGGGCCGACTCGGGCGCGACGATCGGGTGGTCGTGGTCGGTCTCGCCCTCGGCGGTGACGGGGTACCAGACCGGGAACGGCACGCCGAAGAACCGCTGGCGGCTGATGAGCCAGTCGCCGTTGAGGCCCTCGACCCAGTTCTTGTAGCGCGAGCGCATGAACGCGGGGTGGAAGTCGACCTCGTCGCC
>JAEWFB010000135.1 GCA_023389095.1 Actinomycetes bacterium | reverse complement strand
GAGGAGTCCGCGTCGGTGGCGAAGGCCGCGCCCCGGCCGGTGTCGGCCGACGACGCCGTGGTCGGGCGCCGGGCCGCGAGGTCCGCGCCACCCGCGGCCGCGCGCACCTCGAAGGAGATGACCGAGTAGCCGTACGTCGGGTCGGGCGTCACGCCGAGCATCCGGACGTACCGCGCCGAGACCGACCCCGGCACGTCGACGACGTCCCGGCGCGCGACCCCGCTCGGCAGGCCACCCTGCGCGTCGGCGGCCTTCGCCTCGAGGGTGCCGTCGGCCGTCACGAAGGTGCGGGTGCCGTCGAGGCCCCGCACCCCGGGCATCGTCAGGTTGTGCAGGCCGAAGGTGCCCTCGCGGTCGGCGACGCCCGAGCTCGTCATGACGACCTCGCCACCGGGCAGCGTTGCGAGCCCGACGCGTCCGGCGGAGCCGAGCGTCAGCACGGTCACCGACGCGTCGTAGCCGTCACGCGCGGCGACGTACGCTCGGGCACTGCGGGCGGTGACGCCGAGGTTGGTGCGGGGCAGGTACATCGGCGAGCTGCCGCCGAGGTTGAAGAACCAGTCGTCGTGGTCGGGCTGCCACGCGAGCTTGACGAAGCCGGCCTTGCTCACGGCGCCCGCCCACGCCTTCGGGCTCTGGTGCGACACGATGCCCGGCCCCTCGCCGAGGTCGACCGCGCCGGTACCGGCCGCGTACAGCTCGGCGGAGGTCAGCGGCTCGGGAGCGCCGCCACGGGCTGCGCGCCACTCGTGCAGCAGGAAGCTGATCGCCACCTCGGCGCGGGCCTCGGGCTCGTACTTCGGCTCGCCCGAGAACTTCGTCAGCCGGTACTGCGGCGCGTAGTCGAGGTAGGGCAGCAGGCGCTCGGCGAGGTCGGCCTCGGACCGGGCGGCCGCGCGGTCGCCGAGGACCTGCGCGAGGAACGCGAGCGGGATGACGTCGCGGCCGTAGAGGTGCTCGCGGTCGTCGACGAGCGGCATGAGCGGCTCGCCGGAGTCGCTCATGAAGCCGACGAGCCGGCTCCACAGCGCGTCGCCGTTGGGCTGGGCCGTGAGCACCTCGGGCAGTGGGCGGCCGGCCACGAGGAAGTGGACCGCGTTGCGGCCCGACGTGCGCCACATCTCCGACTGGTAGTGCGGGCCGAACGATCCGTGGTTCTCGACGACAAAGGTGTCGTAGACGTTGTGGGCCGTGTTCAGGAGCACCGGGATGCCGTCGACGACCGCCGGGTTGGCGGCGTCGGCCTGCGGCAGGCTGCCCTCGTTGCGGCTCCAGCGGCCGTACGCTGCGAACCAGTCCGTCCAGCGCGCATCGTCCGGTGCCCACGCGAGACCGGGGGCGATCGACTGGGCGTAGACCCCCATCTCCTCGAGCTTCGTGTCGCCGACCCAGCCGCCCTTGAGACCGTTCGGGGTCCACGAACCGGAGGCCGGGTCGTTGCCGGTGCCGAGGGACGTCGTGTACGCGGCCTGCCCGACGGCGATGGCCTGGTAGCGGTCGCGGGTCTGCTCGTCGAGCTCGTCCCAGAGCAGGCGCGCGGCCAGCTGGACGTACAGCTGGAAGGTCGTGTCGAAGAACAGCGTCTTGCCCCATGCCGTGCCGCCGACGACGCGGTTGGCGACGGCGAAGTACGTCAGGCTCGCGATCGTCCGGGCGCGCAGCGTCGCCTCGTCGATGCCGGCCTCGTCGGAGTCGAAACCGCCGCGGGTCAGCAGCACCGCGTGCCCGAGCACGACGGCGAAGCCGAAGTCGGTCGTGCGGTAGTGGCCCGCCGCCGCGTCCCACTGCGTCTCGGACCAGCGGGTGTGCCGCAGCAGGGCGCGGTGGTAGGTCTGCGCCACGGCGTCCGACTCGAGCCACCCGGCCGGGGCGGCGAGGGGCGTGGCCACGCCGAGGGCGGAGGCGGGCGAGGCCGTGGCGAGGGGCAGGCAGGCCGCCACACCCCCCGCTCCGAGGAGCCCGAGGAACCGGCGACGAGAGGTGACGACCGTTGTCATGGCGCGAATCCTTCGGTCGTGTCCGACGCGCTGTCAACGGTCTGCCGACGGGCTGTCCGTTCCGGACAACGCTGTCGGACAAGGCCGGACGAGGCGGCGCGAGAGGGCGCCAGCGGCCGCCGGTGGCTTCCCGCGAGCGGCGGGGCTTGTGCTCGGGGCCGGTGCTCCCGGAGCATGTCTGCATGGACCGCGACGCGGAACGCAAGGCCCTGGCAGAGGTGCAGGCCCGCCTCGAGCAGCGGTTCCCGCACCTGCACCCGGACGTCGTCGCGGCCGCCGTCAGCGTCGCCCACCAGAGCCTCGACGGGCCGGTGCGCGACTTCGTGCCGGTGCTCGTCGAGCACGCCGCGCGCGACCGGCTGGCGTTCGCCGACCCAGCGGGCGCGGACGGGGCCACGCCCGTCGATCCGCGGGACCAGCGCGACGGGTCGGGTGCCCGGGGTGCGCCGGGCGCACCGGGCCCTGACGACGCGTGAGCCCCGACAGCGCTGCCCATGTCGTCCGCGCCGCCGTCGGCGTCCGGACGGTGGTGGTGCCCGCGGACCTGACCGGGATGGGCCGGCGCCTCGAGGTGCTCGACGGCCCCGAGCGTCGACGCGTCTCCGAGGCATCAGCGGCGTCCGTGACCTCGGCCCCGTCGAGGTACGTCGCCGCGACCCGCGCGGCCGGCTACCTGTTCCTGCGGGAGGTCGTCGGCGAGGTGCTCGGCCTGCCGCCGGGCGAAGTCGCGCTCGAGCGCACCTGCGCGCGGTGCGGCGAGCCGCACGGCCGGGTGCGCGTGACCACCGACCCCGGCCTGCACGTCTCGGTCACCCACCTCGGACGCGTCGGGTTGCCCTTCGCACCGGGCGCGCCGGACGCCCACCCCGCGATCGTGGCCGTCGCCGTGACCCGGCTCGCGCCGGTCGGCATCGACCTGGTGCGCGTGGCCGAGGCCGACTTCCCGGGGTTCGACGAGGTGGCGCTCCACCCGCACGACCACCCGCACGACCACCCGCACGACCTCCCGCACGACCTCCCGCACGACCTCCCGGACGAGCCCGTGAGCCGAGCCCGCGCGCGGGCCCGGCTCTGGGCGCGGAAGGAGTCGGCGCTCAAGGCCGTCAGCACGGGGCTCGACGTCGACCCGGCGTCCTTCGCCGCGCCGCTGCCGGGCGTACTGACGCCGGTGGGCCCGGACCGCGTCACGGTGGTCGTCGCGGACCTCGACGACGCGCTCGAGCAGGCCGACCTGCCCGACCTGCCCCGGCTGGACGACGCGCCAGGGCGGGTCGGGGCCGTGGCGCTGGCCCGGCCCGACGCGTCGGTGCCGGTCGTCCTCCTCGGGGGCCGCCCCGCAGGGGTGGCGTGGCCACCGGCGTCGGGGCAGACCGTGCAGACCGGGCAGACCGGGTAGCGGCGCCTCAGGGCAGGCCGTGCAGACCGGGCAGTCCGAGCCGCGCACGCAGCCGGGACAGCCCGGGCGGCCCGGGTCGTTCACGCGGCTCGGGCAGCGCGGGCAGCGGGCGCTCGTCGAGCCAGGACGCGAGCAGCCCACGCACCGTTGAGGACTCGCCCTCCGGCTTGCCGCTGCGGACCGCGTGCTCGGCGGCGAGGTCGACGAACGCCTCGGTGGTCACCGTGCCGTCGGCGAAGGTGGAGGTCCAGTCGCGGAGCAGGCCGAAGAACGTGGCGTCGCCGAGGTGCGTGCGCAGCGCGTGCAGGGCGAGGGCCCCCCGCTTGTAGACCCGGTCGTCGAAGAGGTCGCGGGGGCCCGGGTCGGACAGGACGAGGTCCTGGGGGAGCGCCGCGAGCTGCGCGTGGTGCTCGCGGGCGTTGACCGAGGCGGGGACGCCGTCGGCGGCCTCGGCCCAGAGCCACTCGGCGTAGCAGGCGAACCCCTCGTGCAGCCAGATGTCGCTCCACGTGCCGAGGGTCAGGCTGTTGCCGAACCACTGGTGCGCCAGCTCGTGCGCGACGAGCCGCTCGTGGCGTCGGTCGCCGCGCAGCCAGTTGGCCCCGAAGGTCGCCATCCCCTGGGCCTCGAGGGGGATGTCGAGGTCGTCGGCGGTGACGACGACGGTGTAGTCGGGGAACGGGTAGGGCCCGAACCGCTCGGCGAGCACCGCCATCATCTGCGGCAGCCGGTCGAGGTCGTGCCGCGCGGTGGCCCCGTTGCCGACGGGGACGAGGAGCCGCACGTGCAGCGGCACGTCGGCGAGGACGTGCTCGGTGTAGCGGCCGACGTGCACGGCGGCGAGGTAGGTGGCCATCGGGTGCGCCTGCTCGAAGACCCGCCGCGTGCGGCTGCCGCGCACCCGGGTCTCGGTGAGCAGCCCGGTGGCCGTGACGGCGAACGGGGAGTCGCACTCGACGGCGATGCGGTAGGTGGCCTTGCCGCTCGGGTGGTCGTTGCAGGGGAACCACGTCGGTGCGCCCGTCGGCTGCGAGGCGACGAGGGCCCCCTCGGCGAGCTCCTCCCAGCCGAGCGTGCCCCAGCGGGTGCGCGTCGGCCCGGGTGTGCCGGAGTAGGCGATGGTGAGCTCCGTGGTGGCGCCGGCCTCGAGCGGACGCGTCAGGCGCACGGTGACGGACTGGCCGCGGTGGGCCCACTTGACCGGCGAGCCGGCCACGGTGACCTTGTCGGTGCGCAGCCCGACGAGGTCGACCTTGAGCGCCTCGAGCTGCGCGAGCGCGCGGACCGTCAGCGTGGCCCGGCCGGAGAGCCGGTTGCTCGAGACGCGGTAGTCGAGGTCGAGGTCGTAGTGCTCGACCCGGTAGCCGGGGTCGCCGCGCTCGGGCGTGTACGCGTCGAGGACGGTGGAGGCGGCACGGCGGCCGCGGGCGGAGAGGCTCACCGTTCAGGAGCCCGGCTTCTCGTGCCAGGGGGCGATGGGGTTGCCGGTCCACCGGCTTCCGGCGGGCACGCGCTCGCCGCGGAGCACGAGCGAGCCCGGCCCGACCGTGGCGGTGCGGGCGATCGAGGCCGCCGGGAGGATGACCCCGTGCGGGCCGAGGGTGGCGCCCTCGTCGAGGGTGACGCTGTCCATGCTCATGATCCGATCATGGAACAGGTGGGTCTGCAGCACGCAACCCCGGTTGACCGTGGCGCCGTCGCCGAGGCTGACGAGGTCGGCCTCGGGAAGCCAGTACGTCTCGCACCAGACGCCGTGGCCGATGCGGGCCCCCAGGGTGCGCAGCCAGACGTTGATCGCGGGCGTGCCGGTGGCGGTCCAGGCGAACCACGGGCCCGCGACCATCTCGACGAACGCGTCGACCACCTCGTTGCGCCACACGAACGAGCTCCACAGCGGGTGCTCGACCGCCCTGATGCGCCCGACGACGACCCACTTGGCCAGCGTCGTGACGGCGGCCGCGAGCGCCCCGGTGGCCGCGAGGACCACCCCGCCGAGGAGGGCCGCCACGACCCACCCCCAGCGCAGCGCCAGGGCCTCGACGGTGACGAGGACCCCGAAGGCGAGGGCGACCGTCACGATGACGGGCACGATCCGGCACAGCTCCACCAGACCACGGAACACCTTGAGCCGCAACGGTGGACGGAACGTCCGCTCGTCGTCGCTGCCCTGCGGGGGGCGCCGCAGCCGCACCGGCGGGCTGCCGAGCCAGCTCGAGCCGGCCTTCGACTTCGGGGGCGCCGCGGAGAGCACGGCGACGAGCCCGAACTTCGGCACGCGCCGGCCGGGCGCGGCCATGCCGCTGTTGCCGAGGAACGCGCGCTTGCCGATCTTGACCGGGGCGATGTGCACCCAGCCGTGCGCCAGCTCGTAGCTCGCGACCATCGTGTCGTCGGCGAGGAAGGCACCGCTCGCGACGGTCGTCATCGACGGCAGCAGCAGCACGGTCGAGGCCTCGACGTCGCTGCCGACGCGGGCCCCGAGCAGGCGCAGCCACACCGGGGTGAAGAGGCTGGCGTACAGGGGGAAGAGGTAGGTGCGGGCCTGGTCGAGGAGCCGCTCGGTGAGCCACACCTGCCAGCCGACCCGGCTGCGCACCGGGTGGAACCCCTCGCGCAGGCCCAGGGCGAGCAGCCGCACGAGCACGACGGTGAGCACCGCGAGCCCGACGACGCCGATGACGGTGACCACGGGCGCCCAGGCGAGGACCCTGAGTGCCGCGTCGCCCGGACCGGTGGTGCCCCGCAGCGCGCGGGCCAGCACGAGCAGGGCGGGCGTCAGCGCGACGAACGGCAGCAGCGACACCAGGGCGCCGGAGGCGCCGTAGGCCGCCACCCAGGCCGGGCGCCGCGGCGGTCGCTCGGCGGGGTGGCCGAGGGTGACCGGGTCGGGGACGCGGTGGGCGGGCGAGCCGGCGACGACGCGTCCGGCGGGCACCGACGTCAGCACCGTCGAGCCGGCCTGGACGACGGCGCCGCGCCCGATGTGCACGTCCGGGCCGATGGTGCTCCGGGCCCCGACGACGGCCTCGCGCCCGACCTGGACGGTGCCGACGTGCACGACGTCGCCGTCCATCCAGTAGCCCGACAGGTCGACCTCGGGCTCGATGCTCGCGCCCGCGCCGATGCGCAGCAGCCCCGTCACCGGCGGCACGGTGTGGAGGTCGACGCCGGGGCCGATCGTCGCGCCGAGCAGCCGGGCGTAGTGGACGATCCACGGCGCGCCGGCCATCGTCACCGCGCCCATGGCGTCGGCGAACCGCTCCGCCGCCCACAGGCGCATCTGCACCGACCCGCCGCGCGTGTAGGAGCCGGGCTTGAGCCCGCACAGCAGCAGCCGGCAGGCGAGGGCGGTGATCCCCATCCGCCCGACGGGCGTCACGAACGCGACGAGGCCGACGCCGAGCGTCCACCACGAGACCGGTCGCGGCCACGTGGCGACGCCGGAGGCGCGCAGCAGCTCGGTGGCGATGCCCAGGCCGACGAGCCACTGGAGGCCCTTGATCGTCAGGAGCACGACCGACACGAGCGTCTGGAGCAGCTGGGTGCGTCGGGGGATGCGGCGCACCGTGCGTTCGGGCCCGCCGCCGGCCGGGTCGACGGGCGCGAACGACTCGAGCAGCTCGACCTGGGAGCCGAGGCGCGGGTGGGCGTGGACGTCGGCGACCGTGACCGTCGGGTAGCGCTCGCGCAGCAGCGACACGAGCCGGGCCGAGGCCAGGCTGCCCCCGCCGAGGGCGAAGAAGTCTGCGTGGGGCGAGCCGACCGTCGTGCCGAGCACGGCGGTCCAGTGCCCGGCGACCCAGGCCGCGGTGCCCTCGAGGTCCGAGGCGTCGGCATCCGCCCCGGCGCCCGGCAGCGGCCACGGCAGGGCCGCGCGGTCGACCTTGCCGGAGGTGCGCGTCGGGATCGACTCGACGGTGGCGAGGACCGGCACGAGCGCGGCCGGCAGCTCCTCGCGCAGCCGCGCCCGTGCCGCGTCGAGGTCGAGCTGATCGGACGCCGGCACGAGGTACCCGACGAGCAGCTGGCCGCCGGCCGGCGTCGTCTGCACGGCTGCCGCGGCCGCGGTGACGTCGGGCAGCGCCTGCAGGGCGGCGTCGACCTCACCCAGCTCGATGCGCCGGCCGCCGAGCTTGACCTGCTCGTCGGCGCGGCCGACGAAGAGCAGCCCGTCGGCGTCGTTGACGACGAGGTCGCCCGAGCGGTAGGCGCGCTCCCAGCCGAGGGTCGGCATCGGTGCGTACTTCTCGGCGTCCTTGGCGGGGTCGAGGTACCGGGCGAGCCCCACGCCCCCGATGATGAGCTGGCCGGTCTCGCCGGCACCGACGGGCAGGTCGTCGGAGCCGACGACGGCGAGGTCCCAGCCGTCGAGCGGCAGGCCGATGCGTACGGGCCCGACACCGTCGAGGGGCGCCGCGCACGCGACGACCGTCGCCTCGGTGGGACCGTAGGTGTTCCACACCTCGCGGTCCGGGGTCGCGAGCCGCGTCGCGAGCTCGGGCGGGCACGCCTCGCCGCCGAAGATGAGCAGCCGCACGGGTTCGAGCGCCTCGGCCGGCCAGAGGGCCGCGAGCGTCGGGACCGTCGAGACGATGGTGATGTCCTGAGCGACGAGCCACGGGCCGAGGTCCTGCCCGGTGCGCACGAGCGAGCGGGGCGCCGGCACGAGGCACGCACCGTACCGCCAGGCGAGCCACATCTCCTCGCACGAGGCGTCGAAAGCCACCGACAGGCCGGCGAGGACCCGGTCGCCCGGGCCGATCGGCTCCTCCTGCAAGAAGATCCGCGACTCGGCGTCGACGAAGGCCGCCGCTGACCGGTGCGACACCGCGACGCCCTTCGGCACGCCGGTCGAGCCGGACGTGAAGATGACCCACGCGTCGTGCTCGGTCGTGACCGTGACGGGGCCGTGGTGGGCCGCCGAGGGCCGGGGCGGCCTCGCGCCCTTCGAGCCGTGGGCGGTCCGGGCCACCGGGCGGATCCGCCGGCGCGGCCCCACGACGGCCGTCACCGCAGCCTCGCCGAAGACGAGGTCGGCGCGCTCCTGGGGGTCGTCGGCGTCGACCGGCACGTACGCGGCGCCGGCGTGGAGGATGCCGAGCACCGCGACGTAGAGGTCGACGGTGCCCGACGGCGCCCGGACGCCGACGCGGTCGCCGGGCCGGACACCGGCCCGGGCCAGCTCGCCGGCCAGGGCGAGGGCTGCCCCGGTGAGCTCGGCATAGGTGAGCACGGTGACCGTGTCATCGACCGCGGGCGCATCGGGGTGGGCCGTCGTCGTCGCCGCGAGCACGTCGACGAGGGTGCGCGGTTCGGGGGCGCGGGGGGCCGCGCGCAGCCGGTCGGTCACCAGGTCTCCTGTCAGGGGTGTTCCTCCCCCCGACGCTAGAGCCCCCAGGTGAACGACAGGGGTCGATCGGGAGGTCTCGTCCCCGGACCCGTTCGGCGGGATCCCGCGAACTGCGCCGTGGCGGAGTTGGCGTGAAGTCGGGAGGCGTCGTGTAACGCCGGGCCCCCGTCCGGAGATGCACGGGGTAGGGAGGCGTCGTCGACCCCCGAGCGTCGGCGCCTCCCGCTTCTTCACGCCTCCCTTGACGCCCCTTCCAGGCCCGGTCCGGCGGGCCCGCGAGGCCCGGACCGAGCCGAGGCGTGACCCTCGCGGCTGGTCGGCCGCGGAGGCGTCTCGCGCCGTTCCGCGCCGGCGGCTCCCGCCCGTCCGATGCCGCGCCGGATCCGTGTGTCGACCCCGACGCCGACGGTGTGACGCACGCCTCGACGCGCCCCCGTCACAGCCGTCGTGGCCGGGGTAGGGGGCCGGTGTCGCCGCTGGAACACCTGCCCCTCGGGTGCCGCACGCCTCGGCCCCTCGGGGGCACGGGACGAGGTACCGAGGAGGACGCATGACGCAGGTCGTGGCCATCACCGGAGCAAGTGGAGGCATCGGACGGGCCACCGCCCGCGAGTTCGCCCGACGCGGGAGCGACGTCGCGCTGCTGGCCCGCGGCGAGCGCGGCCTCGAGGCCGCTGCGGACGAGGTCCGCGCCCAGGGGCGCCGTGCCCTCGTGGTCGTGGTCGACGTGGCCGACGCGGACGCGGTCGAGCGGGCGGTCGAGCGGATCGAGGTCGAGCTGGGCCCGATCGCGGTCTGGGTCAACGACGCCTTCACGTCGGTCTTCGCCCGGTTCGAGGACATCTCGCCGCAGGAGTTCAGGCGCGTCACCGAGGTCAGCTACCTCGGCTACGTCTACGCGACGCGGGCCGTGCTGGACCGGATGCGGCGGCGCGACGCCGGCACCATCGTGCAGGTCGGCTCGGCGCTCGCCTACCGCGGCATCCCGCTGCAGAGCGCCTACTGCGGCGCCAAGCACGCCATCCAGGGCTTCCACGAGGCGCTGCGCGTCGAGCTGCTCCACGAGAAGAGCAACGTGCACGTGACGATGGTCCAGATGCCGGCGCTCAACACGCCGCAGTTCTCCTGGGTCCTCTCCCGGTTGCCGCGCAAGGCCCAGCCGGTGCCGCCGATCTACCAGCCGGAGGTAGCGGCCCGCGCCGTCGTGTTCGCGGCAGAGCACCCGAAGCGCCGTGAGTACTGGGTGGGCGCCACGACGGTCGCGACGCTGATGGCCAACGCCGTCGCCCCCGGCCTGCTCGACCGCTACCTGGCACGCACCGGGTTCGACTCCCAGCAGACGGACCAGCGACGCCCCGACGACCAGCCGGCCAACCTGTGGGACCCGGCGGACGGCGAGGACGGTCGCGACTTCGGCGCCCACGGCGCCTTCGACCAGAAGTCGAAGCCGACGAGCCGCCAGCAGTGGCTGGCCCAC
The DNA here is from genome assembly GCA_023389095.1 of Actinomycetes bacterium. Classification (GTDB taxonomy): domain Bacteria; phylum Actinomycetota; class Actinomycetes; order Actinomycetales; family Dermatophilaceae; genus Monashia. The sequence goes on along the minus strand of JAEWFB010000135.1, from coordinate 2,950 downwards.
CGGTACCCGCAGCTGGCCGGTGCCGCCGGCCTCGGGGTCGCCGGCATCGTCCTCGCGACGCTCGGGCGTCGGCGTTGAGCGGCGCGAACCGGGCGCGCGCGGCCGGTGCTGTCGGGATGGTCTGGGGCACAGCGCTGTTCGTCTACCCAGACGCGGTGTGGACGCGCGTCGCGGGCCGTGGGTGTGACGATGACGAGCGCCTCGTGACCCAGGTGCTCGGACTCCGCCACCTGGCGCAGGGTCTCGCCCAGGTCGCGGCGCCGGGCGCGGTCCGAGGCCCGGCCGCCCTCGTGGACGCGTGCCACGCCCTGACGATGATGGCCCTGGCCGCGCGACGACGCGAGTACGCGCCGCCGGCTCTCGCGTCGGCGGCCGTCGCGCTCGGGGAGGCGGCCCTGGCCGGTGGGGGTCGGCGGCGGTGATGAGCGGCAGCCACCAGCCGGCGTCGGCCGCGACGAGCCGCTCGACGGGCCAGCCGTTCCACGTGCTGCGTGAGTACTCGTTCCTCGCCGACGGGTATCGCGGGGCGCTCATCGGCCCGCGCGGCGACGTGGCGTGGATGTGCGTGCCGCGCTGGGACTCGCCGGCCACGTTCGCCAGCCTCGTGGGCGGGCGCGGCGGCTACACGGTGACGCCGGTCGACCCCTACGTCTGGGGTGGGGCCTACGAGCCCGGCAGCCTCGTGTGGCGCAGCCACTGGGTGACGAACTCGACGACCGTCGAGTGCCGCGAGGCGCTCGCCGCGCCGGCGGACCCGCACCGGGCCGTGCTCCTGCGTCGCATCGAGATGCCCGACTCCGACGGTGCCCGCGTCGCCGTGTCGCTCGACCTCCGCGCCGACTTCGGCCGCGCCGCGGCCGAGGCGCACCGCGACGACGTCGGCCGCTGGCTGCTCACGGCGGGCGACCTTCGAGCCCGGTGGAGCGGCCTGGCCGAGGCCACTGTCGGTCGGGACGGGGTGCTGCATGCCGAGCTCTACCTCGCCGCGGGGGAGCACCGCGACCTCGTCCTCGAGGTGTCCGACCGCCCGCTCGGCGACGCGGTCGACCCGGTCCTGGCCTGGCGGGCCACCGAGCGCTGGTGGCGTGAGCAGGTGCCGGCCCTCGACGACGTCGTCGGCCGGCGCGACGCCCGGGTGGCCTACGCGGTGCTGCGTGGCCTGACGACCCCCGGTGGCGGCATGGTCGCGGCGCCGACGCTCGGCCTCCCCGAGCGCGCCGAGGCCGGGCGCAACTACGACTACCGCTACGTGTGGCTGCGCGACCAGGCCTACGCCGGGCTGGCCGTCTCCGTCCACGAGCCGCTGCCGCTGCTCTCCGAGCTCGTCGACGTCACGACGGCCCGCGTGCTCGAGCACGGCGCCGACCTCGCCCCGGCCTACAGCGTCACCGGCAGCCTCCCGCCCCACGAGCACACCCTCGACGTCCCCGCCTACCCCGGGGGTGAGGCCATCGTGGGGAACTGGGTGCGTGGGCAGTTCCAGCTGGACACGCCGGGCGAGCTGCTCCAGCTGTACGCCGCGGCCGCGCGTCACGACCTGCTCACGACCGAGGACGCCACGGCGGCCGAGACGCTCGTCGACGTCATCGCCGCGCGGTGGACGAAGCCCGACGCCGGCATCTGGGAGCTCGACCCCGACTGGTGGACGCAGTCGCGTCTGGCGTGCGTCGGAGGCCTGCGTCGCGTCGCGGAGCACGTGCCCGGCCCGCTCTCCGACCGCGCCGGCGAGCTCGCCGACGTCATCCTCGCCGAGACCAGCCGGCGCTGCCTGTCGCCCGCCGGGGTGTGGCTGCGCCGCCCCGGACGCCCCGAGCTCGACGCGTCGCTGCTGCTGCCGGGCGTCCGGGGGGCGCTGTCGCCGACGGACCCGCGCAGCCTCGCGACGATCGCCGCCGTCGAGAAGGACCTGGCCACCGACGGCTACCTCTACCGCAACCGTCCCGACGACCGGCCGCTCGGCGAGGCCGAGGGGGCGTTCCTGCTCTGCGGGTTCGCGATGTGCCTGGCGCACTGGGGAGCCGGGCACGAGGTCGAGGCGTTCCGCTGGTTCGAGCGACAGCGCGCGGCGGCCGGTCCGGCCGGCCTGTTCGCCGAGGAGTTCGACGTCGGGCAGCAGCAGCTGCGCGGCAACCTGCCCCAGGGCTTCGTGCACGCCCTCCTGCTCGAGTGCGCCCTCCGTCTCGGCGGCCCGCCGCCCACGGCGCCGGACGCCGCGTCGGACGCCGCGTCGAACGCCGCGTCGCGCAGCGGCTCCTGAACGACACGTCCGGTGAAGTCCGGAGAGAGGAAGACCTCGATGACGACCACAGAGCTACCGACGCCGACCGTCCCCACGGAGGCACCGCTCGTCACGGCCCTGCGGGCCCGCGTGCGCGGTGAGGTGCGTCCCGACCTCGGCAGCCGGGGTGCCTACGCCGTCGACTCCTCGAACTACCGGCACCTGCCGACGGTCGTCGTCAACCCGCTCGACCCCGACGACGCCGCGGCCGCCGTGTCCGTGTGCCGCGAGCACGGCGCGTCGATCGTGTCGCGCGGCGGCGGCACGAGCCTCGCCGGCCAGACCACCGGGCCCGGCGTCGTCATCGACTGGTCCCGGCACTGCACCCGCCTCGAGTCCGTCGACGTCGGGAACCGCCGCTGCGTCGTCGAGCCGGGCATCGCCCTCGACGACCTCAACCGGGAGCTCGCCCCGCACGGGCTGATGTACGGGCCCAAGCCCTCGACGCACCGCACGTGCACCATCGGCGGGATGATCGGCAACAACTCGTGCGGATCGACGGCGCAGGCCTACGGCAAGGTCGTCGACAACGTCCACCGGCTCGAGGTGCTCACCTACGACGGCGAGCGCATGTGGGTCGGCCCGACGAGCGAGGACGAGTACGTCGAAGCCGTCGGCGGGGGCGGCCGGCGCGCCGAGATCTACCGGGCGCTGCGTGGCCTGCGCGACGAC